>JAADYY010000092.1 GCA_010092805.1 Chloroflexota bacterium
ACCGCGAGATCGCGGCGCCGCCACCTGCCCCGGTTTTTCGTTAGGGCGATCCCGGCGGCGCGCGCCCCGGGCCGCAGGTGCCCAACGTCGCTCAGGCCGAGGATGGCGGCGGGGCGGTTGGTCAGTGCTTCGAGCATGAAATGAATGTCAACGGCACTTGTCGATGACCACGCGGCGTGCATCTCATCAAGTATATCGCCGTCGGCGGTCAGCCGTGAATCGCTGCCGAGGGCGACACTGACGCCGTTGCGGAGATACCATTCGCGGATGGGTGTCGTCTCGCCCAGCAGGTAACCGTTTGTTGATGGGCACCACACCAGCCCGCGCACCCGCTGCGCGGCATCGGCGATGTCCGCATCTGTCATGCCGACGCCGTGAACGATCACGGTGTTGGGGCCAACGCAGCCCAGATCTTTGAGCTGCTGATATTCGCTTGCTGCGACGGAGTCTGTCCCTTCGGCGAGGTGGATGAACCAGGGGACATCCGGCGGTGTGCTGAGGTACGACGCACGGATCGACTCGGGGCTGTCAAAGTGCAGCGAGTGCGCCCAGCCGTAACGCTCAAGCACGCGGACGGGAAAATCTGGGCGAAATAGGGCTTTGTGCGGCGGGTTGTGCTGCGCGACCGTTGTCGCACCGCTGAGCAGATTCTTCAGCCCGCCGCTGAACAACCGATCCGCGCTGGGATACGCGCGCAGTTCCCGATACGGCGAGTCATCAAGGCGTGCGTCCATGGCTTCGCCCCATTGATGGGCGTTGCCATAAACTTTTTGGAATTTGCTGCGCGGGTAGTGGTTGAGTTCCAGGTGATCATGCGCGTTGATCAGCCCCGGCATGATGAAATAACCGCTCAGATCAAGCGTGACCGCGCCAGCCGACGGCTGGGCGTGGACAACATCTGTCATGTACAGCATTTGATCTGCCCAAAAATCGGGTGGGCCAACCCACACCGTTGCATTGATCACGCGGAGCGGCGGACCCATTGCGGGGGATGCTTTCGCTCAACCAGCGATTAGAAAGATTATAGCGAGATGAGTGAATTTCGCCCAACGGTTGCGCGGACGAAATTTCGAGCGGGGATAGCGCGCAAAGCCGCCGATTGCCGACTGCTCTGCGCGCTGAGGTTGAGACGCAGCTACTGATCGTTGTACTTCATATTGAGCGACGGGGCATAACGGCTGACCGTGTCCTCGCCGAGCTTATCGACGAGTTTCTTGCGGAGTTTGGGCGTCTCTTCGGCCCATTTATCGCGGAGTTCTTCTTTAGTGGCGTTGCCGCCGCTGCCCGCTTCGGCCAGCACACCGCGCATCTCCGCCGGCGCGGTGAGGATCAGCCGTTCTACGCCTTGCGCACCGCACACCGGGCAGGGGGGGGCTGCATCGTTGAAGCCGTGCCGCGCCTCGAACTGATTGCCACATTCGGTACAACGATAATCATACAGCGGCATGAGGGATACTCCTCTATATCGAATACATCGAACGTCATCATCGGGCATACATCATGCATTGATTGTACGCCCGATTCGTTAGAGCGCGATTGGCTACATCACCGCCGGTTATTCAAGGCGGATGCGCGGGTTCAAAAGCGCGTACAGCAGGTCGGCGATCAAGTTGGCGAGCGCGAAGAAAAACACGATCACCATCACCGAGGCTTGCAGCAGCGGAATATCCTTACGCTCGACGGCGGCGGTCAGCAGCCGCCCCAACCCCGGATAGCTAAACACATTCTCGATCACGATCAGCCCGCCGATGAGCCAGCCAAAGCTGATCGCGATCACAGTGATCGTCGGCAAGAGGGCGTTACGCAGCACATGCTTGACGATGACTTGGCGGCGCGGCAGCCCCTTGAGCGTGACGGTGCGGACGTAGGGCTTTTTCAGTTCGTCGATCATCCCGGCGCGTGTCATGCGGACGACGTAGGCCAGCAGCACAAACGTCGCGGTGATCGCCGGGAGGGTGAGTTGGCTGAGCATCTCGCCGAAGGTTGCGTCGGCGGGTGCGGTGGCGCTGGCCGGGAACCAGCCCAGCCCCAATGCAAACACGTTGATCAGCACCAGCCCAGTGACGAACTCCGGCAAGCCGACGACCGACAGCGACACCACTGAGATCACATTGTCGATCCATTTATTCTCGTTGAGTCCGGCCAGTACGCCCAGGAAAATCGCCAGCGGGATGCTGATCGCCAGCGCGTAAAACGCCAAGAGCAACGAATTGCCGACACGCTCCAGTACCAACGGGCGAATCGGTGGGTTGCCGCTGGTGAATGATGTGCCCCAATCGCCCGTGACGAAGCCGCTCAGCCAATTGACGTACTGCATCGGGATAGGATCGTTGAGGCCCAACTCCAGCCGCAGATCTTCGAGCGCTTGTGGTTGCGCTTCGCGGCCCAGAATCAGGCGGGCGACATCGCCGGGCAAAAGCTGCGTGAGCGCGAAGATCACCACTGATGTGATGAGCAACGTGATCAGCAGCAGCACAATACGGCGCAGCAGGTAACGGGCCATCAGCTAGTCCTCAGCCTGCGCGACGGGTTGCGGTTGCGCATCGGGTTTGGTCTGCTGCAAGGCGATCAGCTCCTCGATGGGGATGTGGCAGCGAATGAAGTGCTCGTCGCCCGCATCGCGCCAGGGCGGGGTTTCGTCTTCGCAGATGGCACCGATCTTGCGCGGGCAGCGGGTATGGAAGCGGCAGCCGGAGGGAATCCGGCGGGCGCTGGGGACTTCCCCATCCAGACGAATTTCGCCTTGCTCGACGGTCGGATCTGGGTTCGGGATCGCCGAGAGGAGCGCCTCGGTGTACGGGTGCGACGGCACATTGTAGACTTGCTCCTGGGTGCCTTCTTCAACGATGTGCCCCAGGTACATCACGATGATCCAGTCGGCCAGGTAGCTCACCGCGCTCAGATTGTGCGAGATGAACAGGTACGACGCCCCCTCTTGTGCCCGCAGATCCTTGAGCAGATTCAGGATCACCGACTGCACCGAAACATCCAACGCGGAGGTTGGCTCATCCGCGATAACCAGTGCTGGGTTGGCCGCGAAGGCGCGCGCGATGGCGACGCGCTGCTTTTCGCCGCCGCTCAATTCGGCGGGGTAGCGCGTGGCGTACTGCGGTGTCAGCCGCACGAGATTCAGCAGTTCATACACCCGCCGCTGAATCGCAGCCTGGCTCATGTCAGTTGTGACCAGGCGGTTGATGGTGCGTGCCAGAGCATTACCGACGGTGCGGTAGGGGTTGAGCGCGTCGTTCGGGTTTTGGAAGACCATCTGGAGTTCGCTGAGCGCTTCACGGGAACGCTCGTGGAGGTCCAGGCTCAGCGGCAAATCCAGCAGTTCGATTTCACCATCGTCGGCGGTGTACAACCCCACAATGATCCGCGCCAGCGACGTTTTGCCGCTGCCGCTCTCACCCACCAGGCCCAGCGTCGAGCGCGCGCGAATCGACAGCGACACATCATCCACCGCGTGGACGGCTTTTTTCTGTTTGCGCGTGATGCGATCCCAGAGTTTAGGCTTCTCGAAGGTGATGTCGAGATCGCGCGCCTTCAGGACATAATGCTGCCCTGGCGGGGCGCTGGCTTCGGCTTGGACGGGCGTTGTGGCGATGGCCAATGTGCCGTCGTCAATTTCGCGCCAGCGATGACACTTGATCAAGCGCGATGTCCCCGCCGAGTCGCGGATGTGTTCGAGCGGGGGCTTTTCGTCGAAGCATTTGTCGAGCGCGACCGGACAGCGCGGCGCAAACACGCAGCCATGCGGGCGTTCGGCCAGTGAGGGCGCGACCCCGTCGATGGTGGGCAAGCGCGTCTCTGCGCCTTCGGTGGGGCGTGGCAGGCTCGCCAGCAAACTGATCGTGTAGGGGTGGAGCGGACGCTGGTACATTTCGATGACGGGCGTGCTTGCCATCACCTCGCCGCCATACATCACGGTCACGCGGTCACAGAGCTGCGCCACCACGCCCAGATCATGCGAGACGTACAGTGCCGCCGCTTCGTTATCACGGATGAGATCACGGAACAGATCGAGGATCACGGCCTCGGTGGTCACGTCGAGGCTCGTCGTCGGTTCATCGAGAATCAGCAAGCGCGGCTGGGTGCTCAGCGCCATAGCGATGGTCACGCGCTGCTGCATCCCGCCGCTGAGTTGATGCGGGTGCCGCCGGGCAACAGCTTCCGGATCAGCGATGCGGACACGGCGCAACATCTCGACGGCGCGATCCCAGGCTTCAGGTTTGCTCAAGCCCTTGTGCAGCCGCGTGATCTCGGCGATCTGCTCGCCGATGCGGTAGGCCGGGTTGAGCGAGGCCAGCGCATCCTGCGGCACTAAATTGATCTGCGATCCCCAAATCTCGCGCATCTCAGCGGTGGTTTTCGGGATGAGATCTTCGCCTTCAAACAGAATCCTGCCCTGCGGAATGCGCGCGTTGGGTGCCAGGTAGCGCATCAGCGCCAGCGCCAACGTCGATTTACCGCTGCCGCTTTCACCCACCAGCCCGTGAATCTCCAGCGGGTTGATCGTCAGCGACACGCTCTGAATCGCGTTGAGCCAGCGTTTGTTCAAGCGGTAATCGATACATAGATCGACCGCCTCAATGATCGGTTGGTCATTCATACCAGTTGTCCTTCGTAGCGGAAGATGCTTCGCAGGCCGTCGGAGAGCAGATTGACGCCGATCACGAGTAGGGCAATCGCGGCGGCAGGTGCCCACAGTTCCCAGGGGGTCTGCGCGAAGGTCTCGCGCGCCTCGTTGACCATCCGCCCCCAATCGGGGGAGGGCGGCTGCACCCCCAACCCCAGAAAGCCGAGCGACGCGGTTAGGAAGATGGCGTAGGAGAAGCGCAGCGCGGATTCAACGACCAACGCGGGCAGCACACCGGGCAGAATCTCGCGGAACAGAATATACGCCGTCGACTCGCTGCGGAGTTTGGCCGCTTCAATAAAGCCCAACGCCCGCATGTTGAGCGTGGCACTGCGGATCACGCGGGCGACAATCGGCGTGTACAGGATGACGATCACCACGACGATCCCAAACGACGATGGGCCAATGGTGCCCAGCATCACCAGCGCCAATACCAACGCCGGGATCGCCAGCAGCCCGTCCAGGAACCGCGAGATCACCTCGTCGATCCAACCGCCGAAATAGCCCGCGAACAGACCAATCGTTGCGCCAAACAGCACCGAAAGGGCGGTCGCAATGGCCGGCAAGGCGATGATCTCGCGCGCGCCCCACAGCACGCGGCTGAAGACATCGCGGCCCAGGCGGTCGGTGCCGAAGAGATACAATTCGGATGGGGGTTGGCGGGTGGCCCCCCGAATCAACTCGTCGAAGCGATAGGGCGCGATGTTTGGGCCGAAGATGGCCAGAAAGATGAACACCAACACGATCACCAGCCCAACCAGCGAGAGCGGGCGTCGTGAGAGTTTTCGAAGCGTGGTGAAAAGGGTGCGGCGGATTTGGGTAAGGGCCGATGGTTGGACAGGAACATCGTAGCTTACATTGGCTGAAGTCATGAGGTTTTCTTTTGGGGACGGGGGCGGCGGCAGTCAACTGCACACAGGCCGCTGATCTGCCGCCGCTGCCCCGCTCATTTGCATAGGCGTGAACGGGTAGGCGTTAGGTGCCTAGCCGTCCAGCGAAACCGAACGGAAATCGGTGCGACCGACAAACGGTGCCATAGCCAGGCCCTGAACACGGTCACTGGTAGCCCCAAACAGCGGTGCGAAGTAAGGGATGATGATGGGGCCACGCTCGCGGAAGATCTCGCTGACCTGCGCGTAGATCTGGCGGCGGGTTTCGGGGTCGGTGGTTTCGTTGGCCTGAGCCACCAGCGCCTCGATCTCTTCATCGATGAAGCGCGACTCGTTGAAGCCCGTTGCGATGCCGGATGCGGTGTAAGCTTCACGCAGCAGAATCTGCGGGGACGGGCGGTCGCCCCAGCCGGTGATGCCCAACTGCACATCGAAGTAGTTGGTCGGGTTGCTCAGGTCGTAGTACAGCCCCTCTTCGAAGATTTGAATGTCGATGTCGAAGCAGCCGGTCGATTCCCACTGCTGCTCCAGCACCGCCGCCAGATCTTCATACTCGAACGAGTTGGGGCCGTAGAGGGTGGTTTCCAGCGTGCCGATGCCGGCTTCTTCCAGCAGGGCGCAGGCCATTTCCGGGTCGTAGCCCCGGTTATCAACCGTGTCATCGAAGAAGAACGAGAACACCGGCGCAATCGGGTCGTTGTTGCCAATGACGCCGCGCCCCTGCAGCAGAATATCGTTGAGGGCTTCGCGGTCGGTGGCGAACTTGAGTGCCTGGCGCACGCGCACATCTTCGCCCAGCGACCCTTCGTCGGTGCGCAGGCGGATGACCGGGTGCTGGCTGGTCGCCAGTTCGATCAAAACGACATTATCCGCCGCTTCGATGCGATCCGCTTGAGCCGCCGGGAACTTGGCGATGAAGTCCAGTTCGCCGCTCAGCAGGGCATCTACCTGCGCGACGATGTCGTCGAAGTAGATGTGTTCCATGCTGCCAAACGCAATCGGAGCGCCCCAATAATCGGCGTTGGTGGTGAAAACTGCGCGCGCGCCGGGGCTGAAGGATTCGAGGCTGAAGGGGCCGGTGCCGTTGAAGTTGACGAGCGGGTTATCACCTTCAACGATCACGTTGGGTTCGGTGCTGCCATCCTGAATGATCAAGGCCTGGGTTGCGCCCACGCCGTAGATGAAGTCGGCGTTGACCGCAGCCAGCGTGAAGACAACGGTGTTGGCGTCTGGGGCCGATACTTCAAACTCGCCCAGCAGATTCAGCGCGGGGGAGGTGACTTCCTGCAAGCGCTGGAAGGTGAAGACGACATCCGCCGAGGTGAACGGCGAACCGTCGTGGAAGGTCACCCCTTCGCGCAGCGTGAAGGTGTACGTCAGCAAGTCGTCGCTAATCGTCCATTCGGTCGCCAGGTTGGGGCTAACGGTGGCATCCGGCAGCACTTCCACCAGGTAATCGTAGATGGCACGGTTCAGCGCGGTTTCCGGGTCGTTGGTATGCAGCGCGGGGTCAAGCACAACTGGCGGGGCCATGCCGGCGCGGAAGACCGCGTCATCCTGAGCGCTGGCAACCGCGGTGCCGACCATCCCGACGAGCAAAATCAAGAGCAAAATGCGCAGGGGTGTCACACGGTTCAAGAACGCCATGTTTGTTTTCCTCCTTTAAAGGATTGATGGCAACAACTGGATGGCACTGCGAAAATTGGCTGGTGTTATGGTCGGAGGACGCTGTGCCAGAGGCTAAGAAGAATACCGACCATTGTAGCGAATTTGGCGCGTGCCTGCCGATCATTGTGAACATTTCGCGTCCGATTGGCAGTTTGCGCCGAGCGCCCTGCATTGACGCTCCCAGGGCGCATAAAACTTACATCAGCAAAATACACTTAGGCTTATCAATTGTAGCACGGCTGTTCAACCACTGTCCATGTGTAGTATTACTTAATACGCCTTGGCGCTAGCTTGATATGGAAGGTGTGCGTCAAGGGTGTGTTGAGGTTGCAGCCCGTTTATACAGCGGGTGGATTGATCTGTACACGGGATGAAAATGGGATTACACTTTAATCATTGCGGTCCATGCAGCCACCGACACCCTTTTGCAACCCGCAACATTCACAGCTTTGCCACCGGCTGCGCTGGCGGTGAGCACCGAAGGGCG
>JAADYY010000544.1 GCA_010092805.1 Chloroflexota bacterium
GCGCGGGCTGGGATACGCGCCTGTACAGCCTGGTCAGGCCGGCCAAACCCGATATGTGTATGTACGAAGTCGATGCGGTCAACACACAGATGCAGAAACGGCGGGCGCTCGAAACCGCCAAAATTGATACGACGGGCGTCGTGTTTGCAGCGGCGGATTTCAACAAGGAATCCTGGCTGGATGCACTGGTGCGAGTCGGCTTTGACCCGGCCAAGCCGACCTTCATCCTGTGGGAAGGTGTGACCTACTATCTGGAAGCGGCAGCCGTCGAAAGCACGCTCCAGACGGTCGCGCAGCAACTGGCCCAGGGCAGCCTGATCGCCTTTGATTACCCGGCCAAGCACATCATCGGTGGGGAAGGATCGCGGTTCTATCGGGCGGCGATGGCCGCCGCCGAGCGCATCGGTGAACCCTGGCAGTTCGGCATTCCCACAGAGGCTCCGGCCAGAGACAAACTTGAGGCATTCCTCGCGGAGAACGGCCTGCGCTTAACGGCGTATGAAGTCATCGGCGATCTGGACAAAGACCCCAGGGCGCACGGCGGGTTGGCGCTCGCGGTGAATAATTAGCCCTTGTTGGTGTGAGCAGCGCGTTTAGATTTGTGCGTTGATGACCAACACAAGTGGAGTCGTCATCAGCGCGCCCAGCAGCCCCCCAGCGATCACTTGGCGGACGGTGTGTCGCCGCAGCTTGACGCGCGCCGCCGCCACAATCGGGATCAACGGGGAGAGCAGCAGCGCCGGGATCAAGCCGAACAACGCCCCAACCGCGACCACCGCCCCGCTGATGCTCATGGCGTGCATACTGATCTTCCAGAGCAGCGTGATCACGAGCATGATGCTGATTTGCACAAAGCTGAAGAACGCGAACACCGGGAGCAGCGGCGGCGCTTCCAGCGCGATGAGGACGGCCAGCGCGATGAGGATGCAGATCAATGTGACGAGGAACGGGCGGATGCGCTGCTCGCGTACAGGGACGTGAATATCGGTGATTTGCCCGCGCCACACCAGCCACGCGATGTACAGCACCGGCACCCCACACACGATCACATCATATATCAGCGCCCACAGGAGCGCTTCGCTGCGGGTATCGGCGGCGTAAAACGCAATTGGGAACGCCAGCACCGCCCAGATCACCGGCGGGCTGAGAACATTCGAAACCACGCGCGGCCACGAGAAATCGATCTGGTTGAGGTTGAATCGTTGGGTAAAATTGGTCAGGATACTCATGGTGGCATTGTAGCACGGGCGTCTGACGCACCAGATTAAGGCCCGTTGAACATTTCAGGGCGTAAATTTAACCTCAAGCCGGGGGGTGCGGCGACAAGGGGGATGATGAACGACGAACTGAGCGGCCAGCTCACCGATACGTGGGCGATTCCGGCGTATGCGCGCGATTTTCTGTGGCTAGAGACGGATTCTGGCACTTTCCAGACCGAAGGCGCACACGGTCTGTTCCGCTTGCCCGCCCCCGCCGAGCTGTTGACCCTCCGCTGGGGAGATCCAGCGGGGCCGGCGCTGACGCGGCTGCGCTGGCGGCCCGATTCGCTGGAATGGGATGGCGCGGTGCGGGTGGGCGGCTACATCGATGCGCTGCACATCACCGAACTCGACGCCCTGCCGGAGCCGCTGGTGATCCTGCACATCGGTGGGCAGCCGCTCAAACCGGACGTGCGCCCGTACCCCACCCGCACAGAACGGCGGCGCGTGCCGTACACCATCCCCGGTTTTCAGGATGGCCTGGCCGACGAGGTATCCGAAACGATCACCACCTGGATGGCGCTCGAGACGCACCCGGCGCTGACATTGGCACAGGACGCGCTCGTCAGCAAGCTGCGGCTCTACAGCTTTGGGCGGCTGGCCGCCGATGAATCCGGCTGGCATGATCTATTTGCGCTGCCCATCGCGCTGGAGGGGCTAACGCTGTTCGCCCCGTAACTGCCGCCGGGCATCAACGCCCGTTGGTTGATGCTCGGCGGCACTGTGCCCTCAATCATTCGGCGCGGTAGATCGCGCTATCCGGGTAGAACTCGCTCCAGCCGAGCCACCATTCGCGGCGCACCGGAATTGTCACCAGCGAGACATCGGTGCCTGAGAGCGGCGCGCCACGCTGATCCCAGCGCATCACACCGGAGTCGTCGGTCAGGTCGCCGTCGGCCTGCTTGAGCGTGATCACCTGCCCGCCAACCGTGCGCTCGAACGCGCGCACCCGGTCGATAGCCGGCGCATAGATCACGGCGAGCGGCTGCCCGCCAAGCTGATCGTTCACGATCTCGGCAGCGTGCAGCGCCTTGAGCGGGTAAGCGCGCGCCGCCCCGTCGATGACAAACCCGGCGACCTCGGCGTGTGCGGGCAGGCGGTCGTCGCCGCGCTTGAGGCCGGGCACCACGAAGTGCCGCGTCATCTCAAACGCCTGACGCCACTGCTGATTCGACAGCAGCCCGCGCACCTCTGGGCGATCTTCGGCGACCAGCGAGTCCGGGTGATCGGCGCGCCAGGCGGCCCAGCGTGTGAGTTCCGCGCCCAGCGGCTCAAGCCGACGGCCCGCCAGCGGCCCCGCCAGACATGCACCCGTATCCTGCTGCCAGATGCTGCCCGTCTGCGCATCGCGGATGACCATGTTGCGCCGCCACACCCCCACAACGGTGAAATCAAGTGGTTGACCATCAACCGTGGCGCGGTAGATCATGCCGCTGCGGCAGGCCGCGCACCACGACACCAGTAGCGGCTCACCGCCCAGGTGATCGTTGATCAAGTGATGTGGGATCAGCACATCCAGCGGCCAGGCGCAGGCCTCGCCGTTATGTTCCGTACCGATCACGCCAGCGTCGCCGGGCAGATCAGCATGATTGGCGCGCTGTTTCGGCGGATTGTCGAGCGCGACAATCGCGCGGGCCGGGTCGAGCACCCGCAGTGCCAGCACCGCGCAGCCGCTCACGACAGCCAGCGGCCAGACGCGCGCCAACGCCGGGCGGCGCAAAACGTCGAGCAGCGCCAGCGGCAGCGCGATCAGCAGCAGCATTGTGCGTTTGCGCTGCAACCGGTAGAACGGCGCGGTGCCAATGCGCGGGAACAGCGCCAGCAGAGCGGGGGCCAGCGCCGCCATCAGGCCCAGAATCACGGCAGCCATACGCAGGAGCATGCTCAATCCTCCTCAACTGATACGATTGATGCGAATGATACGAAATTGAACCGTTCGCTAATGTAA
>JAADYY010000545.1 GCA_010092805.1 Chloroflexota bacterium
AAGGGGAGAAAACTGCTTTTGAAGTCCCTCTCCTAGCCGCAAAGCGGCGGTTGGGAGAGGGATTTAGGGTGAGGGCCTGATTCGCCAACAGCATCTGATCCACGTGGATCATCCCGGTTTGATGCGGCTAGGATGACTCCACGGCCAGCACATACGCCTCGAGTTCGTCGTAGGTGACCTCGCCGTATTTCGGAAAGCGGAGCACCCCCTCGGCGTCGATCACCAGCGTCACGGGCATGTTGCGGACGCCGTATTCAGCGAACACCGCCTGGTCGGGATCCATCAAGATCTCCAAGCCAGCGAGGCCGTGTTCGTCCAGGTATGCACCAACCTGTTCCGGGTTTTCCCCAAAGTTCACCGCCAGAATGATCGGGCCAGTCGCTGGGTCTTGCGCCGCCATGAATTCGACGAAGGTGGGCAGTTCGCGCGTACATGGTTCGCACCATGTCGCCCAGAAATTCAGAAACACCACCCGTCCGCGATAATCCGTCAGGCTCACTTGCCGGCCATCGAGCGTTGTCAGCGTGAAATCATCGGCGGGCGCGCCCACCACCGAAGCGGCGGTCGGCTGCGGCGGCAGCGTGATGGGGCCGGGCGTCGGCAAGCTCACGGCTGCCGGAGTCTGCGGCAGTGCCTCCGCCAGGATCAGCACAGCGGCGGTCAGCAAACCCAACAGCGGAAGCGCGAGGAAGATCACCAGAATCGGCGAAACGCGCCGCCTCGAGTCGAGCGGCTGCGGTTGATGATTGTGATTGTGATTATGGTTGTGGTTTTCGTTATCGATCATTGTACACATTCAATTAACTAGCGCGCTCAGGGCACCCAGCGCGGCAGAAAGCCGTTCACCGCCACTTGAGTCCCTTCGCCCGTCGTCACATCCACCGTCCAGATCTCCGGGCGGCCCAGCCGATTCGGCTGCATGTTTTCGTCGAGTTCGGGGAAGCGCTGGATCACCAACTGCGTGCCAGTCGGGTCCCACCAGAAGAAATTATTGGCATAACGCGGGTCGGATGTAACCGTCTGCGTTTCGCCGCCCTCGCTGGGGTCAACCAGCACGATCTGGTAACCGCGCGTGCCCGTCGCGTCGTGGTAGCGGCGCGCAACCGCCAGCATCTCGCCATCGGGCCGCCACAATGCTCGCCCATCCTCGATGACGCCACCCGGCTCGCTCAGATTCGTCTGTTCTTCGCTCTCCAGATCAACGACCCGCAGATGTGGCCAGGGGGGTAGATCATCCAGCAGCGTGATGTCTGGGTAGACTAAGCGCGTGCCATCGGGCGACAGCGCGCCGGAACTCCCCGCCCGTGACGACACCGCCAGGATTTGATCGGTTGGAAAGTCATACACAAGAATCGCTGAAGACGCGCTGTCGAACAGCGCGATTCGGCTGCCGTCTGCCGACCACTGCGCGTTGTAGCCCAGAATCTGCGACTCGGCGAACAGCGGGCGCGTCGTCGCCGGGACGCTCGTCAAATCCAGCAGCCAGATGCGCGGCGGGCTGGGGCCAACCCCGCCAACCCCCGTATTGAAATCGATGCGCTCATAAGCAATGGTGCGGCCATCGGGCCGCCACACCGGAGTCGTGCATTGGCTGTCGATGCAGTTGGTCAACTGCTGCACCGTGCCCGTTTCCAGATCGAGCAGATAGAGGTCAGTGCTCTGCGAGTCGGTGCGGTTTTGGGCATACGCGATCTGGGTGCCGTCCGGGTTGACGGCGAAATCATAGATTCCGCCCGTGCTGAACGTGAGCTGCTCCGCTGAGTGCGGGTCGGTCGGGTCAGCGATCCACAGGTTCGACGGCGCGCTGTCCGACGGGTACAGGTAAGCGACGCGCGGCAGCAGCACCGTGAAGCCAAATTGGTATTCGCTGAGCACCTCACGCCCCCCCACGCTGACCGCCCCCGCCTCTAGAATCACAGTGTAATCCGTGCCGGGGGTCAGCGCCGCATCCGGGCGGTAACTGAGGGTGCGGTTGCTCCAACTGATCGCGCCGGGCACTTCCGGCGCGAGGCGGAAACGTTCCGCGACACTCTCACGATCCATCTGCTCGCTGAATTCGACCACAATGCGGCTGGTGCTGTGCGCCTCGCCGAGCGGGCTAACGCGCACCAGCGTCACGCCCACCCGGTCACCCAACACAATCGTCACCAGAATCGCGCCGACCAGCAAGCTGATCGCGACCACCACCGAAAGATCGAAGCGCGTGAACTGCCGCAGGCGTGGGGTGCGCGTTTCATGCTGTTGATCATGCTGCTGATCGTGTGCCTGCGCCTGTGCGTCGTTCGTCTTTTGAAGCTGATAGGTCATCCGCGCACTCACGGATACAGATACGGCTGCGCGGGTTGATCAACGACCTCAACGCGGGTCGCCTGCAAAATCGGCAGTTGATCGCCCCGGAACTCGCCGACCTGCATCGTGCCCTGTACACGCACCCATTCGCCCTGCGGCAGATCAAGGCTGCCCGGCCACCGCACCGGCAGCCCAATCGCGGACGCATCGGCAACGCAGCAGCTCACCGTGAAGCGTGCCGCCATGAACGTTTCTGGGTCGAACGCCGGCTCGCTGTACACAAAGCCGATCACGTTGGCAGGCTGGCCGTTGAGTTCGCGGTAGTCCCCAATCGAGTTGAACGTCCGCAGCCAATCGAGGATGTTGCGCTGCTCCGGGCTGACGGTGAATGTGGCGACATTCGCCCCGGTGACCGCCGTCGTGCTCAGCGTGCCGCCGATGGCTTCCGCGCCCAGGGGCCGCGACGGGATCAGCGTGCCCAGCACCAACGGGATGGCGACGATGGCCAGCACCGGGAACGTCAGCGTCGCATGTTCGTGATCGTAGTGATCATGGGCATGATCGTGCTCGTGTGCGCCGCCATGCGCCGTGAGGATGTGGATCAGGTTGTAGATGCCCAGCAGCAGGAACAGCGCCGCCGCCACATACGACAGCCAGGCGAAGCGCTCATTAATGTAGTTGGCGAGGTTGCCGCTGATGATGTTGTAGACAAAATACAGCCCCAGACCGATCAGGATGACCGTTTTGACCCATTGAATGGTCATGGTACGCCGCTCGTCGTGGGCGTGATCATGATCGTGATTGTGGTTCGTCATGCCGAGCTGTGCCTCGTTATTGAACAAACGTCGGTCGTTTACAGGGAAAGATTCAGGTTGATCCAGATGCCGATCAGCATAGTCATCAGCATCGGCAGCAGAATCAGGTAGAGCACCACGCGCCGCTTGAAGACACCCAGGAACATCAGCGTGCTCTTGATGTCCACCATTGGGCCGAACGTCAGGAACGCGAGGATCGAGCCGGTCGTGAAGGTGCCCGCAAACGCCAGCGCCAGGAACGAGTCGACCGTCGAGCACACGCTGAGCACAAACGCCAGAATCTGCATCACGATCACCGAAACGACAGGGCCACTGCCCAGCGACAGCAGCACATCCTGGCTCACGAGCGTCTGCATCCCCGCCGCCAGCATCGAACCGATGATCAGGTAGCGGCCCATCTCGAAGAACTCGTCGCCCGCCGTCGAAAGCGCGGCGCGCAGCCCGGCCAGCAGCGAAGGGCGCGGCGTCCCAGCGGCGACGGTCACAGCGCCGGGCATCGCACGCAGTCCGAGGGCTTGATCGGCGGTGGGGGTTGAGCCGTCATCATCGCCGGAACCACCCATCACTGGGACGAGCACGCTGTTCGGGCGCAGCACATCTTGCGGGCGCGCAGCGAGCGCGAACACCAACCCGACCGCGATGGCCACCACAATCGTGATCACGAAGCGCCCGATCAGCACCGGGCCAACGCCGAACGCGACGAATGTACTCGCCAGCACAATGGGGTTGACAACCGGCGCGGCCAGCAGAAACGTCACACCGACGGACATCGGCAGCCCTTTGGTGTACAGGCGGCGCACCACCGGCACCACCCCGCACTCGCAAACGGGGAATGCAAAGCCCAGAAACGCGCCCATCCCCGTCGCAGCGGCGGGGTTGCGCGGCATAATCCGGGCGATGTCTTCGGCGCGCACAAACGCATCGATCAAGCCAGAGACCACCGTCCCCAGCAGCAGAAACGGCACCGCCTCGATGAAGATGCCCAGGAAGCGGGTCGTGAAGATTCCCAGCGTGACACCCAGATCAGGACTGCTGAGCAGCGCGCCCAACAGAATCGCCAGCAGCGCCAGCCCGGCAAAGGTGAACACAAGACGCCATAACTGCCGTCGCACTTCGCGATCCATACTGACCATACTGATGTAAAAAACCTCATCTCTGCCGACAAATATGCGTATTCAAGCTTTGTATTTTAGCAGCCTCACGGCACGTTGGGCAGCAAATCAATTCAATGCCCTCAAAATCATACCAAATCTAAACATAAAGGCCACCTTGCCGTCAACCGCCCGCCGCAACCCAAACCAATCTTCAACGGTGCGGCTTTTGCAGATTTGCAGGGAATTTTTTATAGTTACGCTGGCAAATGCTGGTGAGGGGGCACAAAATGATGCAGCACGCGTTCAGCCGGGTGCGCACAACCGCGCGTTACATCCTCATGATGATCAGTGCGAAAGGTGGGGTCGGCAAATCGACGCTGACGGTCAACTTGGCCGGGGCGTTGGCCGCACGGGGGGTGAGCGTCGGCGTCTTTGACGCCGATTTACACGGCCCCAACATCCCGGCACTGCTGGGGCTAACGCAAAAACGTGCGCTCGACCCGCTGCACCCCGAAGCGATGCTGCCCATCGAAGCACGTGTCGACTCAATGGATTCGCGCCCGCTGGCCCCCTACCAACGCTACGGCATCAACATCATGTCGTTGGGGTTGGTCGTTGGCCCCACCCAGGCGATCAATCTGAAGCCAGAGACGGCTGGGCCAGTGATGGCCTCGCTGCTCAACCGCATCGATTGGGGCGGCATTGACGTGTTGCTGCTGGATATGCCGCCGGGCACGGGGGAACCGCTCCAGACCATTCTGGATCAGGGGCTGGCCGACGGCGCGCTGGTGGTCACCACGCGCGAGCGGTTGGCCCACCTCGACAACGGGCGCTTGATCACGCTGCTGCGGTCGCGGCGGCTGCCGGTGCTGGGCATTGTCGAGAACATGACCCATGTGATCTGCCCACATTGTGGGGAACTGATCGAGCTGTACCCCGCGCCGACAGCCGACTCCGAGGTGTACGGCAGCGCCGAAGTGCTGGCGTCGGTGCCGTTCCATCACAGCTTGATCCGGCCACGGCGCGGCGGGCCACCATTAGCGCTGGCGCGCCCTGACGACCCGGCGGCGGAGTCGCTGCTGAGGTTGGCCGATGCCATTCGCACCCACATCGCCGCCGCCCCACGCCGCATTGAACCGAACGGCGCTGGCGACTCGTCCGACGCGGAAGAATGCGCCGACTGCCCCTGAGATTTCCGTGAGGCTGGCCGGGCTTCACGCGGTCACCTCACACCGATCATCGATGAAGGGGCGCGGCTCGCTGCGCCGCCGTACGCCTTACCCCCACCTGTTTGGAGCATTCGGGCTTCGCCGTTGTTTGTGCGCGACGACCCACTCTCAAGAAAGGTCAGACCAAGATGCGCAGACGCTATCTGGTTTTCTTGATTACCGCAGCACTCCTGCTGCTGAGCTACGGCGCGCTGCAAATTGGCGCAGCCCAGCCCAACTTGGGCGAAACCTGTCCTGCGCTTGTCGCCGAAGCGCTCGATACCGTTGGGCAGCGCTGCGCTGCGGTCAACCGTAACGAAGCCTGCTATGGCTTCAATCAGGTGCGGGCCAGCTTCATCGAGTCGGTCACCGCACCCAGGTTCACCGCACCCGGCGACCTCACCAACCTGACGAACCTCAACAGCATCAGCCCACAGCCGCTGAACGCCGCCGTCAACGAGTGGGGCGTGGCAGTGCTCAACCTGCAAGCCAACTTACCCAACACGCTGCCCGGCCAGGGCGTGATCTTCATGCTGCTGGGCGATACCAGC
>JAADYY010000546.1 GCA_010092805.1 Chloroflexota bacterium
CAACGACGTGTTAACAGCTTGTAAAGGGCCGGTAAACATTCGCCTGCGTTTGTGAAATTCTGAGCTATACTGGGCACACATATGGTTCGATAAAATCGTAGGGGTGCTGGCTGATGCGTATTGTTCACGGGTTGAAACGCGACGACCCGATTTTTCGTTGGCTGCGGCGTCTGCAACCCTCCGAAAACACCGCCCTGCTCGGCCTGGCGGTTGCGGTCGGCGTGGGCACCGCGTTCGCCATCTGGGCCTTCGATATTGCCATCGAGTTCTTCCACGAACTGTTTCAGGAACGCCTGGCCCACGAGATCCTTGAGCCGCTGCTCGGCCCGCTGGCGATTGTGATCGCGCTGGCGCTGGCGGGTTTGATCGTCGGCTGGATCATGCACCGCTTCATCGGCGATGAGCGGCATCACGGCGTCGCGGGGATCATGGAGTCGGTGGCGTTGGCGGGCGGGCGGCTGCGTTATCATCGTGTGCCGTTCAAAGCGATTGCGGCGGCGCTGTCATTGGGCGCGGGCGCGTCCGTTGGGCCAGAAGACCCCAGCGTGCAGATTGGCGCGAACATGGGGTCGTTTTTTGGGCAGCGGCTGCGCTTTTCCGAAGAGCGGATGCGCATCGTTGTGGCTGCTGGGGCCGCCAGCGCGATTGCAGCGGCCTTCCGCGCGCCGATTGCCGGGGTCTTCTTCGCGCTGGAGATCATTTTGGGCGGGCGCTTCACCTCCGGCTCGATCAGTGTGGTGGTGCTGGCGTCGGTGATCGCGTCGGTGTTCTTCCAGGTGATCGGGCAGGGTGCGCCAGAATTCGGCATCCTCGATTACAGCTTTGCCGGGCCACACGAGATGATCTTTTTCACGGTGCTGGGCTTGCTGCTCGCCCCAATTGCGGTGCTGTTCATCCGTGCGGTGTATTGGCAGGAGGGCTTGTGGCACCGTTACGCCGCGCGGCTGTCACGCCCGCTGAAAACGGCGCTGGCTGGCGCGCTTGTCGGCGGCTGCGCCATCTTCGTGCCGCAGATCATGGGGCCGGGCCGCGAGTTCATGGCCGCAGTGCTCCACCCCAGCCCAGAAGCGCAGTTCACCATCGGCTTGCTGCTGATCATCGGGCTGCTCAAATTGTTCATGACGACGGTGAGCCTGGCGGGCGGCTTCGTGGGCGGCATCTTTGCGCCGACGCTGTTTGTGGGCACGATGCGGGGCAGCGCCTTCGGGCAGGAGATCGAGCAGATCCTGCCCGCTGGCACCGTCGGCGATCACGAATCGTATGCGATTGCGGGCATGGCCGCGCTGATGGCCGGGGTTGTGCGTGCGCCGATCACCGCGATTCTCATGGTGTTTGAGCTGACCAACGACTACCTGCTCATCCTGCCGATCATGGGGACGACGGTGGTGTGTGTGTTCCTGGCCGAGCGCTTCGAGCCGTCCGGGATCTACGAACTCGGCTTGCTGCGCAAAGGCATTCGCTTGCAGCAGGGCCGCGACATCGACGTGATGCAAAGCATCAACGTGCGCGAAGCGATGACCGCGCCCGCCTACACCATCCACGAATCCGCGACGCTGCAAGAACTGCGCGACTTGCTGCGTCAACATCGGGTGCGGTCGCTGGTGGTGGTCAACGAAGACGGCGACCTCAGCGGCATCGTCACGCTGACAGATTTGCAGCGCGCTTATGAGGCCAGCAGCGACGGCAGCGCGACCACCGTCGCCGACATCGCCACCCGCGAAGTGATCACTGCCGGGCCAGACGAACCGCTGTGGACGGCGATCAGCAACATGGGCGCGCGCGATGTCGGGCGGCTGCCGGTGCTGCGACCGGGCACCCGCCAACCCATCGGGATGCTGAGCCGCCACGACGTGATGCGCGCGTACAACTCCGCGATCACGCGCAAGGTGGAGGAACAGCACACCAACGAGCAGGTACGCCTGCACGCGCTGACGGGCGCGCACGTCGTGGAGCTGACGGTTAAGCCGCACGCGCTCGTCGCCGGGCAGCAGCTCCGCGATGTCAACTGGCCCAACGAGAGCGTCATCGCCTCCATCCGCCGCAGTGGGCGCTTGATCGTGCCGCACGGCAGCACTGAGATCTACGAAAACGACACCCTGACGTTTGTCGCTGCGCCGGAAGTCGATTACGAGCTGCAAGTGCTCACCGGGCAGGACGATAACGGCCAGCCGCACCAACGGCCACCCCAACACAGCCGCCCCAGCCGAAAGGATCGCGAGGATCGCGAGGATCGAAAGAGTCGCGAGGATCGCGAGGATCGAAAGGATCGCGAGGATCGCTGATGCCGTTCGCCCACCTCACCACCGGGGCCAGCCTGCACTACGAAGCGGTCGGCAGCACAGATGCCCCCCCGGTGATCGTGCTGCACGGCCTGCTGGGCACGGCGCGCGCCCACCTGAGCGCCCTGCTCGGCTGGCTGAGCGCGGATTACCGTGTGTATGGGCCGTCGCTGCGCGGTTACGGCCAATCGACGCCCAAACCGCGCGACTTCCCGCTCGATTTCTATCACCGGGACGCGCGCGACGTGATCGCGTTTATGGACGCGCTGAAGATCGAGCGGGCGCACCTGCTCGGCTATTCCGACGGCGGCGAGGTCACGCTGATCGTGGGTGGGCTGGCCCCACAGCGCTGCATCTCGCTGGCAGCGTGGGGTGCGGTCGGCTACTTCGGCCCGGCCATGCGCCCGCTCGTCCAGCGGATGTACCCCGCCGACTGGATCACACGCGAGGAGATCGAGCGCAGCCAGATTCCCGACCCGAATGCGTTCGTGCTGGGCTGGATCAACGCCGTCAAGCATATGATCGACAGCGGCGGCGATCTCAGCGTGAGCCTTGCGCCGCAGATCAGTGCGCCGGTGCTGCTGATGCTCGGCGCGCAGGATACGCTCAACCCGGCGGCCCACGCGCAGCGCTTCCTCGATCAAGCGCCGAACGGTCGGCTGGAAATGTTCAACACGGGTCACGCCATCCACGACGCAGATTGGCCCGGTTTTCAGCGCGTGGTCGGCGCGTTCCTCAAAGCCGCCGCCGGGCGCTGACCGCGCACTGCTGCAAACTGCAAAAATCGGCTCGACGAATTTTGAACAAACAGTGCATGAGCGCCGTAACTGTAGATGTGCGGCGCAGCAATCAAAGGGCTGCCCCGCACCTTTAACCACCAAAAAGAGAGGTAGCCACGCATGTTTGACCCTAGAGAACCGCTCTACGCCGAACAGCGCAAACGTGATCTGCTACAGCAGGCCAGGCTCCAGCAAATCGCCCGTGATGCCGAAGCACACCCCGAAGTCCAGCGGGCGCGCTGGCTCGCCATGCTCGGCGACCTGATGATCGCGGGGGGCAGCGAACTCAAGCGGCGCGCGGGTGATGCGGGGGCATCCGCCGGCGGCCCCGCAGTGATTGCGCCGGATGCGGGGCTGGTGTCCGGGTGAATTCGGAAATGGGGGCGAATGGATCGGCTGGCGCTAGGAAAAGGGGAGCGAAGCATGGGGTGAAGCCCCTCGCCCGGTGCCGCAGGCACGGTCGGGAGCAGGGGCATGAGGGCCGTGTGCTCCCATTTCCGAATGCACCCAGCGCAGCGCAGCGGTTGATGGCAGGGCGCACAGCGCGGTAGACTCAACAGGACTGATGTTGTTGGCGAATCAGGCCCTCACCCTAAATCCCTCTCCCAACCGCCGCTTTGCGGCTAGGAGAGGGACTTCAAAAGCAGTTTTCTCCCCTG
>JAADYY010000547.1 GCA_010092805.1 Chloroflexota bacterium
GTTCGGCGGCTGAAAAGCATAAAATCTTGCGAAACTGAACCATTTTGTTAGAGACGTATCCCGAAAAAACCATGCGTCGCAATGTTTGTCTGCAGAGCGCAAATTTAAGCTGGTAGTATAATCATACTTGTAGTTGATAAATTTCACGGGTGAGCCGTCGTTGCGGGGATTCCCTCAACCGACTCTAAGGAGAAAACTAGATGCAACCAGTTTCGAGGCGTCTGTTAGGGACGGTACTGGTCGCGCTGTTGGGTATGCTGATCTGGTCAGTGCCCACAACGCGTGCGGCGACTTTCGTCGTCTCCAATATCAACGACAGTGGGGCCGGCAGCCTGCGCCAAGCGATCATTGATGCCAATACGCTGAATGGCCCAGATACCATCGATTTCCGCATTCCGGGGACGGGCACACACACCATCAATTTACAATCGGCCCTGCCCGCCATCAGCGACACGGTGACGATCACCGCAGAGAATGAAGAGGGCTGGGTGGCCGCCACCACCGGCACAGCGGCTTCGCTGCGCGTCGAACTCAATGGCGCTTTTGTGGGCGGCGTCGGGCTGTTGTTTGCCAACGGCAGCCAGGGCAGCACAGTGCGCGGTTTAGCGATCAACCGCTTCGCAACGGGCATCGAGTTGCAGTCGAACGGCAATACCATCCGCGGCAACATTCTGGGGTTGGGCCTCGACGGTCTGACGGATCAGGGCAGCACACAGAACGGCATCGTCATCAACAACGCCAACGGCAACACGGTTGGCGGCACGGTGGCGGCGGCGCGCAACATCATCGCTGGCAATGATGTCAACGGCGTGCTGATCACAGGGGGGAGTGCTACCAATAACCAGGTGGCTGGCAACTACATCGGCTTGGCCGCGGACGGTGCTACAGCCGTGCCGAACGGAACTTCCGGCGCGATGACCGCCCAAGCGGGCATCTACATTTTTAACGCACCCAACAACACCATCGGTGGGACGACGACACCCGCCCGCAACCTCATCAGCGCGAACTTTGGCAGTGGTGTGCTCATCAGCGGTTTCACCGCCGACGGCAACGATGTTATCGGTAATTTTATCGGCCTGGATGCGGGCGGTACGCAAACCCGCCCCAACGACGCGGGCGTGACCGTCCAGAACGCGCCCAACAGTGTCATCGGCGGCTCGACAGCGGGTACGCGCAATGTCATCTCTGGCAACACCAACGACGGTGTCACGCTCACGGGTGCCAGCAATACCACCGTGCAAGGCAATTACATCGGCACGGGCGGCGCTGGGAACACGGATCTAGGGAACGGTCGCTACGGGCTGTACGTCCAGAATTCAGCCAGCACCACCATCGGCGGCACTGCGCTCGGCGTCCGTAACATCGTTTCCGGCAATCAGGACGATGGCATCCGCATCGAAGGCAGCGGTTCGCTCAACATCACCGTGCAGAACAACTACGTGGGCACGAACGCTGCCGGTAACGCCGGCCTCGGCAACAACGGCGCGGGCGTCCAGGTGATCGATGTCAGCAATCTGACGATTGGCGGCACGGTGCTTGGATCAACCAACCTGATTTCGGGCAATGGCGGCGGCGGCATCGCTGTCGGTCAGTCGAGCAACGTGACGATTCAGAACAACATCATCGGTCTGGACATCACAGGCAGCACGGCGATTGCCAACAACTTCGGCGTCTCGCTGACGGACACCACCAGCAGCGTGATTGGTGGGACGACCGCTTCGGCGCGCAATTACATCTCCGGCAACATGACCGACGGCGTGCTGATCGAAAGCTTTGCTTCGACCCTCAACCGCATCGAGGGCAACTACATCGGTCTGGACATGATCGGCAACACCGCGATTGGCAACGGTGATAACGGCGTCGAGATTTTCGACGCGCCAGACAACACGGTCGGCGGTTTGTTGTCGGGTGCAGGCAACGTGATCGCCGGCAACGGCAACAATGGCGTCGTGATCGCCTTCAACACCAGCGGCACCGGCAGCGTCGGCGGCAACGTTGTCCAGGGCAACTTGATCGGTACCAACGCGGCAGGGACGGCGGCACGCCCCAACACGAGCAACGGCGTCGTCATTGGCCAGCCAGATACCGTGATTGGCGGTAACTCTGCGAGCGCCCGCAACGTCATCTCTGGCAATGGCGTTAACGGGATCTCAATTGTATTCATCGGGCCAGTGACCTCGAATAACGTGATCGAGGGTAATTTCATCGGCACAACTGCCGGCGGCATGGCCCCACTTGGCAACGGTGCCAACGGTATCCTGGTGGACAGCTTCAACAACCGTATCGGCGGCGCGGCCTCTGGTCAGGGCAATGTGATTGCCTACAACACGGGTGACGGCATTACGTTTTCGGCCAACGACAAGAATGGGACGTCCATTCGTGGCAACTCGATCTTCGAAAACGGCGGCCTGGGTATCGACCTGCCGCCAGATGGGGTGACTCCCAATGACCCCAACGATGTCGATAACGGTGCGAACGGTCTTCAAAATTTCCCGGTGATCGACAGCGTGTTCTCTGATGCGACCAACTACCTGATCAACGGTTCGCTGAACAGCACGCCGGGGATGATGGGCTTCCTGGTCGATTTCTACGCGAACGTCGCCTGCGAGCCATCGGATTTCGGCGAGGGGCGGACCTATCTGGGCACAGTCACCCTCTCGACCAACGCCAGCGGTGACGCGACGTTCGACCTGTTCCCGGTGAATGCGGTGGCAGGCGAGATCTTCATCACCGCCACGACGACCAGCGCCACCGGCAGCACCTCAGAATTCTCCGAGTGCGTCAAGGTCAACAATCGCCCAACCATCTCGCCCATCCCAGATCAAGTGACTGCGCTGGATACCCCGGTTGGCCCCATCGACTTCATCGTCGGCGATACTGAAACCCCGGCGGATCAGCTCCAATTGACGCAGCTCTCGTCGAATACGGCGGTGATTCCTAACGAAAACATTGTTTTCGGCGGCGCGGGCGCAAACCGTTCCGTGACGATCACGCCAGCGGCTGGGCAATCCGGCATTGCCACGATCACAATCACGGTGGAGGATGCCGACGGCGCAACCGCCAATACCAGCTTCCAAGTGACCGTCAGTACCGAACCGACGATCTCCGACATTCCCGACACGGTCACACTCCTCAACACGCCCACCGGGCCGATTCCTTTCACCATTGGCGACGCGGAAACCCCCGCCAGCCAGTTGATTGTGACGGCAGTGTCTGCCGACCAAACCTTGGTGCCTAACGGGAACATCGTCTTGGGTGGCGGTGACGAAAACCGTACGATCAATATCACACCAGCGACTGGGCTGTCCGGCGTCACAGACATCACTGTGACGGTTGATGACGGCTTCCTGACGACCAGCACAACCTTCACGCTCACGGTCAGCACGCCGCCAACCATCACGCAGATCGCGGATCAGGTCATCGCGGAGGGCGATGCAACCGGGCCGCTGGCTTTCACCATTGGTGATGTCGAAACCCCACCCGGCAACTTGCTGGTGACGGCGACCTCGTCGAACCAGACGCTGCTGCCAGATTTCAACATTTTCTTGGGCGGCATGGACGCCAACCGGACGGTCACGTTGATCCCGGCGAACATGGAATCGGGACGCACAGATGTCACGATCACCGTCAGCGACGGCACCGAGGCCGCCTCGATCACATTTGAGCTGTTGGTGAGCACCCCGCCGTTCATCCCTGAGATCCTCAACGTGGTGATCTTGCAGAACACCTCCACCGGGCCAATCGCCTTTACCGTCACGGATAACGAAACGCTCGCTGATCAACTGGTCGTGACGGCCACGTCTTCCAACCAGACGCTGCTGCCAGACTCCAATATCTTCCTCGGTGGATCGGGTGCCAACCGCACAGTCACCGCCAATCCAGTGACGGGTGGCTTCGGTATCACCCGTATCGATTTGACAGTGAGCGATGGCTTCCAAACATTTACGCGCTCGTTCATCGTAGAGGTGTTGGAACTGACGGCCACACCGTCGAACACGCCCACCAACACACCGACTTTTACCAACACATTCACGGTTACTCCATCACAAACCTTGACTCCGTCGAACACCCCCACCCCGTCGAACACGCCGACGCCAACCAACACGTTCACGCCGTCGAACACCCCCACGAATACCTCGACGCCGACGGCTTCGAACACCCCAACCAACACGTTTACGCCGTCGAACACGCCGACTCTGACGCTGACCCCGACCTTCACACCCAACCCTGGATCTGAGGAAGGCATCGGGATTTATGTCCCTTCGTCGGCGCTGTGGGCGCTGCGCAACGATTTGACGACCGGCAACCCAGACATTACCGCCATCTACGGCGGCATTGCGGGGGGGCTGGCCGTCGCTGGTGACTGGAACAACGACGGCATCGACACCATCGGCATTTATGTGCCGAACTTGGCGTTCTGGTTCCTGCGCAACAGCAACACCACCGGCGAAGGTGAAATCTTCATGGTGTACGGCGGCATTCCAGGTGCCCTGCCGGTGGTAGGGGACTGGAACAACGACGGCGTCGATACTATTGGGCTGTACAACCCAGCCAATGGGTTGTGGCTGCTGCGCAATAGCAATACGACGGGGCAGTCGGATGTCAGCTTTGTTTTTGGCGGGATTCCGGGCGCACTGCCAGTTGCGGGTGACTGGGATGGCGATGGCATCGATACCATCGGGCTGTACAACCCAGCGACAGCGCAGTGGCTGCTGCGCAACAGCAACAGCCCAGGTGATGCAGATGTCACGCTGCTGTACGGCGGCATCGCGGGCAGCGTGCCCATCGTCGGCGACTGGAACGGCAATAATACCGATACAGTCGGCATCTATGTGCCCAATCAAGCGTTCTGGTTCCTGCGCAGCACCAACGCCCCCAACGCAGGCGACGTGAGCTTCGTGTACGGCGGCATTCCGGGGTCGCAGCCCGTGAGTGGCCGTTGGATTAGCTTCATCTTCAACAGCCCGCTCGTCAACCCGGCTGCGGCAGCCTCTGCGACCGCAACCGCGACCGCAACGAGCACCCCGACGGCCACCATCAGACTGATTTCGCCGAGCACGCCAGTCGTGCCCAGCGGCGAGATCGCGCCGCCGCCTGCGGAACTGCCGAACCTGGGCCTCGACACTTCAGGCAGCGAGCCGATTGAGCCAGCCGGATTAGAATTGCCCGATTTCGCGCTCAGTGGCGGGTCGGAATAATGTGGGGCGGCTTCAAGCCGTGACGCGCTAAAAGCATAGATGAGTGGATCGGCGTGAGTTTGTGTGACCTCACGCCGATCTTTTTGCGCTATTCGACTGTCACACTCTTGGCGAGGTTCCGCGGCTGATCCACGTCCGCGCCGCGCCACACCGCAATCGAATAGGCCAGCAGTTGCAGCGGGATCACAGCGATGATCGGGTTGAGCAGCGCCGGGGCTTCCGGCACATACAGCACATGATCGGCCTTCGTCGCCACGAAAGTGTCACCCTCCGTTGCCAGCGCGATCACGATGCCGCCGCGCGCTTTGGCCTGCTCAATTTGGCTGATCATTTTGTCGTAGACGGCATCCTTGAGCGCAATCGCCACAACGGGCATGTTTTCATCGATCAGCGCAATGGGGCCATGCTTCATTTCGCCAGCCGGATAGCCCTCCGCATGAATGTAGCTGATTTCCTTCAGCTTGAGCGCCCCTTCCAATGCAATCGGGTAGTTGATGCCACGCCCCAAATACAGAAAATCTGTGAAGTGATGCAGCTGCTGCGCTAACGCCTCGACCGCCTCATGCCGTTCCAGGGTGCGGCTCACCAGATCAGGCAAATGCGCCAGATCCTGAACGTGCTGCGCCCGCTGGTCGGGCGTGAGCACGCCGCGCAGTTGGCCCAAATACAGCGCGAGCAAATACTGATCGACCATGCTCGATGTAAACGCTTTGGTCGATGCAACGCCAATCTCCGGCCCCGCGTTCATGCTGATGTGGCCGTCAGCCACGCGCATGGCCTGGCTGCCAATCGCGTTAACGATGCTCAGCAGCCGGGCACCCTTCGACTGCGCCTCTTCCATCGCGGCCAGGGTATCGACCGTCTCGCCGCTCTGCGTGATCGACAAAACGGCGGTGTTGTGATCAAGGATGGGATCACGATAGCGGTACTCGCTGCCGTAATCGACCTCCACATTGAGCCGCGCCAACTGCTCGATATAGAATTTGCCGACCAACCCACTGTAGTAGCTGGTGCCGCAGGCGACGGTTACCAGCCGGGTGAGCGCGCGCGCGTCGGCTTCTGTCAGGTTGAGGTCTGGCAGGGTCACAGTGTTATGATCGAAATGGACACGTCCACGAATCGTATCAGTGATGCTGCGGCCCTGCTCAAAAATCTCTTTCTGCATGAAGTGCTTGTACTCGCCTTTGGCGGCACTCACCGGATCCCAGGCGATAGCGTGAATTTGTGGCTCGACGGGGTGGCCGTCCAACGTTTGGATCGTGCAGCCATCGGCGCGGACGGTTGCGATCTGGCGACTTTCCAGGAAAATCATCTGGCGGGTGTGTTCCAGAATCGCGGGAATATCGGACGCAATGTAATTCTCACCCTGGCCCAGGCCAATAGCGACGCCGCCTGCGTTGCCGATGCGCACCGCAACCAATCGATCTGGCTGCCGCCGGCTCATGACCACGATGGCGTGTGAGCCGCGCAGATAGGTCGCGGCCTGCCGAGTCGCTTCGGTCAGGTCACCGTGCGCGCCGTTCTGTGCCAGCCGCGCGATCAACTGGACAATGACTTCCGTGTCGGTCTCAGAGGCGAACTGCACCCCCTCGGCGCTGAGTTCGTCGCGCAGCGGCAGGTAATTCTCGACGATGCCGTTATGCACAACCACAAACTCGCCGTCCATGCTGATGTGTGGGTGCGCGTTGTGTTCTGCTGGAACGCCGTGTGTCGCCCAGCGCGTATGCCCGATCCCGGTCGTGCCATCAATAGGATCGGCTTGCAACCGTGCCTGCAAATTCGACAGCTTGCCCACATCGCGGCGAATCTCAATTTGCCCATCGGCCAGCACCGCAACGCCAGCAGAGTCATAGCCGCGATATTCCAGACGCTGCAGCCCATCGACAATCAACGGTGTGGCGCGCAGTGCGCCAATGTAACCGACAATTCCGCACATATGACCGACACTCCTATGGTTTATCTGTACAGGTTGGCTGACAACTGACGTGGCAAAAGCGAAGCGCATCAATCGGTGAGGGTGAGGGTGCCCACTGGTACCAGCCGATCAGCGAGCGGTTGTCCGTCAGGATCGCCGGCGGGCAGGCGCTGGCCATCCGTGTCCTCCATCCCTACGCTGACGGTATACACGCCGAGCGGGGCATCAGTGGGAAACTGCATCCGGCACAAATCGAAGTAGATCGCCTCGCCGCGCTGCCACAACCTCGGTTGGTAGATCTCCGCGCCCGCAGCACCTGTACAAGTATACGCCGCCTGCGTCGCTTGATGCGTAAAGACAAAGAAGCGGGCATCCACGCGCGGCGACTCCGCGAGCACCAGCCAGTTCAAGGACGGCAGGTACACAGCGTCGCGTGGGACTTCCGGTGGCGAATTGAACTTGACGATCTGGTAACCGTCGTCGATCACGCCCAGGTTATCTGCACAGGTTGCGGCACGGGTGAGCGGCTCTGTGAGGGTGCCCAGGCTGATGGGCGCGGATGTCTGTGTGAATTCACCATCCATCGATGCACCCAACCACCGCATCGTGACCTCAATGGGTGCCGGGAATGTCGCCGCACAGCTTGGAATCCTGGCCTGCGCCACGACAATTTCATCAGGCTGCCAGCGCGTGGTCGGGTAAACGCCGCGTGTGGGCACGAACTGGCAGCTTGTCGTTTGCCCGCTCGCAGATTCCATGTCGATCTGGATCACATAATTCTGTTCGAGCGCAGTTCGAGTCGAGGCATACAGTGTGAGATCGAGCAGGCCATCGGCTGGATGCTGCACGAGCTGATAGCCCAGCAGCGACGGGCCGCTGGCTGAAGTTTGATTGGGCTGATGGATGGTGTCTGATGCAGCGCGTGCGTCATCATATTGACGCGCAGTGAGCGTCGTTGGGGCTGGGTGTGCGATCAACAGGCCGATGATTCCCAACATCGACACCCCAAACCAGGTCAACGCGATCAATGACGCCAGCGGGTTGAGGCTTGCCAGTGGCAGTCTGCGCGGAATCAGCGCAAGCAGCCCGGCGCTCATGAGCAAAGCGAGCGCAGGCAGCCCAGTCGCATAGTAGCGCATCGGCGCGAAGATGAAGCCAGTGTTGTACAAGGTCGTGTTGGTGTCGTCGGCGTTGACAAGGTTACGCGCAATCACCATCACGACGGTCACAGCGACGACAATCAGCAGTAGGGTAAATGCCCGTAGGATGGCCCCGCTGCGCTGGCGCAACCCGTCAATCCCCAGCCACAGGCCGCCGATCAGCCCGATGATGGCTAACCAGGTGTAGCCCGTCTCGACCGCTGCCCGCGGATTGAGCGGCGTCAGCGGCTCTAGGTACGCCAGCCGCGTGTGATCCAGCACCCCGACGATGGTGATCCAAGGGAGCGTAAAGTTACGGATAATGTTGCCCGCCAGCGTATCGAGTTCGCTGTAGCGCCCGAAAAAACTGCCGTACTGGCCGTAGTTGAACAATCCAATGGCGATCCCAGCGACGATCAGCAAGCCAAAGCCGATGAGGGCGACGCGGAGCTGGCCGCTGGTGCGCGCCAGCCACAGCGACCGCCCAACCACAAAAATCAGAGCGAAGACGCTTGATGCGAAGACGGCCCACCCCGCTAACCGCGTGAGCAGTGCCAGCGCCGCAGTGATCAGCACAAGCATCACATAGCGCCAACGCAGCTTTTCGCTCATGATCAGACGCGCGCAGACCAGCAGATTGGCCGCCGCGATGGTCAGCAGCAGCGTGTCATTGCTGATGGTGCTGTTCAGGCGCGCCAGATTTGGCTCGAACGCGAGCAATGCAGCCGCCAACAGTGCCACGCTTTGGCGCTCCGGAAACAGCGTCCGCCCAGCCTGATATGTGAAGATCACCGCACCAACGCCCAGCAAAATGTTGAGCAGCCGAAGCATGTAAGCACTCGTGACCGCACCAGCGGGCGGCCAATCATATGCCGCGGTGGTTGGATAGGTGATCAGTGTGTCGTTGTAAATCTCGCCGCCAAAGCAGATCGCGTTCGGGTGTGTGCCCGGCGGTACGGGCTGACCATCATCCGCCAGCGCGATAATCGGATAGGCCAGGAAGAAGTACAGGGGGGGTTGGGTGGCCTGACGTACGTAGGCGTCGCCGTCGGGATAATCCGCGACAGTGGGCAGACGGCGCTGCTCGTGCAAAAAGCGGATGACATGGTAGTAATCCGGCTCATGACCCTGCCACAGCGGCGTCGCAAATGCATAACCGAGACCCACCGCGACCTGCACGCCAACGATCAGCGCGAGCAGGTGCGAAGGTCGTAGCCGGCGGAGCGTCGCCGCCAGGGATGCCGCCTGACGAAAGATGGGCTGCCCGGTAGCGGGCGCAGCTTGGCGTTTGGTCATCAGTTCTCTAAAATACCAGTCATCGCCTCGGAACTATACACGGTTCGGATGCTGCTCGCAAGCTGACGCTGCCCACCCCACGTAACGGAGATCGAAATTGACTGAACTGCCGAAGATTTCGTTGGTCACGCCGTCGTACAATCAAGCGCAGTTTCTGGAAACCACGCTGCGTTCGGTGCTTGATCAGCACTATCCGAAGCTCGAATATTTCGTGATGGACGGCGGCTCAGCCGACGACAGCCCGGAGATCATTCGGCGCTACGCACATCAGTTCGCGGGGTGGGTGAGCGCGCCGGACGCCGGGCAAGCTGCGGCGATCAATGCGGGATTTGCGCGGTCAACGGGCGAGATCATGGCGTGGCTCAACAGCGATGATTTGTTAATGCCCGGCGCGTTGAGCCTTGTTGGCCAGATCTTCGCCCGCTACCCACAAATTACATGGCTGAGCGGCTGGGATGCCAACGTCGATGTCGATGGACACATCACAGCGGTGCGGCTGCCAGTGGGGCGTTTCAGCGCGTTGATTCGGCGCGGTTGGTATCACGGGCGGGGGTTAGGTTTCATCCGCCAGGAAAGCACCTTCTGGCGGCGCGCACTCTGGGAGCGCTCCGGCGGGCAGCTTGACGAAAAGCGGCGCTACACGATGGACTTCGCGCTGTGGCAGCGGTTCGCCGCGCACGCTGATCTCGTCACGGTGGACTCATTGTTGGCGGCGTTTCGGCATCAGCCGCAGCAAAAAACCGCCGAGATTGAGCGCTACTACGCCGAAATAGGTGTGCGGCTGCCATCGGCTGCGCGGCTGCTGACTCTGCCATTACGCGCGGCGCTCGCAGGCCCCACATGGCCGCTGACACCTCATGTCCGCTATGATCGCCACACACACGCATGGCAATTTCGGCCTGGCCCGCTGTTCCGTCCAGGCATCCGCTGAACGACCGCTCTACGGGGATCAATCCTTTTTGGTAATCAGAAACGTGGGGACCACCGAGCCGCCGCCCGCCGTGACATTGAGCAGTGAGACGGACGACAGCCGTGTCAGGCAGCCGTAAACGGTGTCGCCGTAGAAAATGTACGGGTCGGCATCGACAAAACGCGGGCTGATGTCGAGTTTGTCATTGACCCACGTCGGGAAGTTGCGGACGATGCCGGAGACTCGCTCCTGCACCACATGCGGGGATGTCAGAGCCTGCCGAAGCGCTTCATTCCAGGCATCGATGGGCGTTTCCCAGCCAAGTATCACCCCTTTGCCGCCATACTCATCATTCGGCTTGAGCACGAAACGATCCCGGTTCTGGCTGACGAATTGCAGCAGATCGATTTTCTCGCCTTTGTAGACGGTGCTGCGGTCGGCGACGATGCGCGTCCAGGGGATGTGATTGGCGATCACATGAAGCTGTTCTTCGGTGAACAGGTGATGATTTTGCTCATCGCTTAAAAAGGCAAAGCTGGCCTTTTTCGCCATCAGCTTGGCGCTGAACGAATTGGTCATCAACACCGCTTTGTCGCGGACAGCGCGGACAATCGGGTTGTTCATGCCCATGCGCCGAATCAGTTCGCTGATCAAAACACGCTTGTAGACAATATCGATGCGAAAGCCGCCCGCCCACAGATGACCGTTGCGGTATTCGAGCGAACGTGGATCTGCGAGGATGGTGCGGACGCCGTGCCGCTCAAAGCTTATGCGCGACAGTTCATGCTCGTTCAGGGTGGGGACGTCATGCCAATCGACAATCGCGATCTGCGGGTGAGTTTGGCTCCCCGCCGATTCTCTGTAGGCTCGCAGCAGCACATCAAGCAGCGTCTTGAGCATCGGCATTTTCTCGACGTGGTAGTGTTCCTGAAAGCGCTTCAGCGACTCCAACTCGAAGAACAGTTCGGCGAGCACATCCTCATAGCCCATGCCCGCCGGGGTTTCGGCATTGTACTCAACGTAGCGCAGGCTTTGATTCTCGACCTGATAGAATGAATCCAATCGGGACGTTGTCCAGGGCACCGGGCCGCCAAAATCGAGGCCGAACAATTCCTCCTCAAAGGATTCCAGCGCGAGCTGCGACCGTAACTCGGCATCTTCCATACATGCGGCGTGTGCCCGCGCAAACGCCCCAAGCAGCTTTTCCGTTTCTATCTTGAGATACTGCCAGTGTTCGGCGAAGTAGAAGTGTGGGCGCAGCACCGTGCAGACGGGACGGGTGCCGAAGTACAAGCCACGCCCGAACAGCGTCGAACGCATCACACCGTCGATGTCCGCTGCAAGTTGATCTGTCAGTAAGCTGTGATAATGATCAATCGCCTCGGTGATCATCATGAAACGTTCACTTCCGCCTGCCTCGCCAACTTGCCCCAATCGTAGCGATCACGGGTTTGATCATCCGAAAGTGCCAGCCGGATTGTGACATCGGCCATCGTCTTCACCATCCATTCGAAGTGTACCTGCCCCAACGAATTGATGTCCATATCTGGTGCCGGATTCATGAAATCGATGGCGTAGGGGATGCCGTCGCGGATGGCGAATTCGCAGGTGTTCATGTCATAGCCGAACATCTGGCAAATTTTTAGCGTCTCATCATGCAGGCGCTGATACATCGCCGCGTCGAAGGTTGGTTCGGGGTAGTAGTATTTGGCGTTGGGATCGTACTGCATCACCCGCGCCTCAGTTTGGCCCAGGCCCATGCAGCGAGCATACGACTCCCAATGGATGAACTCCTGCAAGATCATCGAGAGCAACCCGCTGTAATTGTAGCGATAGATCAATTCAGGCATCGACTGCACGAGGTAGACTTCCTTCCACCCGCCGCCGTGCGCATCTTTGAGCACGCAGGGAAACCCGCCGATGCTTGCCACCACCCCCTCCCAATCGATGGGGTATTCAAGGTTACGCAGGCTCTCGGTGTGGACAATGCCCGGCACATAGTCGCGGTTGGGCAATGCGACGGTGCGCGGCGAATGAAGCCCCAGTTTGGTTAGCAGCGACGCGCCGAAGAATTTATCATCCGCTGTCCACATGAACGGATCATTGATGACTTTGACCCCTTGCAGCGCCGCGTTCTTCAAGTAAGTGCGGTAGTACGGCACCTCATGCGAGATGCGGTCAACGATCACGCGGTAGGGAGACGGGCTGTTCATCAGGCTGCCGCCGATCTTCATGTATTCGGCAGCCACGCCGGTCTCCGGGGTGCGGCGGTTCACTTCGTCCAAATACGCAGGGGGCCACGACCACTCCCGACCGACAAACAAGCCAATACGAATAGGTGCTGTCTCTGCCATCATCTCCTGCCTCCCGCACGTAGCGCCGTCTCGCCCGTTTCGATTGTGTTAGTCGTGCCCGCCGATATAATGTACGATGTGCCGTTGCCAA
>JAADYY010000093.1 GCA_010092805.1 Chloroflexota bacterium
CAGGCTGATCCAGAAGCTGGCCGTCTCTTGGTCGATGCCGCGCCCTTCCACAAACAGCGTGTTCGTCAACCGCCCGGCCCCGATCTCGGCGCTGCCGTAGACAAAAACCACGACGATGCCCATCCACACCAGCGGCAGCCGCAGCGATTCGTGCAGCGGCGCAACCCGCGCGCCGCTCGACCCCGGAGCGGTGGCGTCGTCGCTGCTCGCCAGCCGCCAGCGGCGCAGCGTGAGCGCGAACAGTACCATGAGCACGACCGCCACGATCAGCGCGACAAGGTAGCTCCAGCGCCAGCTATCCTGCGCGGTGACCACGAACAGCGTCACGACCGCCGGGGCAAACGTCATGCCCACCCCGAACGATGCGTGCAGCCAATTGAGCTGGCTGGTGGTGTAATTGGCAGAGACAAACGTGTTCAGCCCGGCGTCGATCAAGCCGATGCCCAGGCTGACGACGAACATAGCGATCAGCAGCGGCGGCCACGTCTGCACGATCACGATGCCAAACAGCCCCACCCCCGCGATCACGCTGCCGAGGAGCAGCACCAGGCCCAGCCCTAACCCGCCGATCAAGCGCCCGCTGAGAAACGCCACCAACAGGCGGCCCGCCGTTGCGAAAAACAGCAGCACCCCCAAATCGGCGAGCTGGACGCCGAATTCCGGGTACATATACGTCCAGGCGATGTTGAGCAGCCCGATTGCGAAGCCGATGGTGATAAACGCGAAAAAGCCGATCAGTAACAGCCCCAGCGGGCCGGTCGTGCGGGGTTGAGTCGTCACGCGCAAGATCTTTCGTTGTCGGCCAAGTCAAACGCCGATGATAGATCATGCGCGCGCCAATACAAGACCCAATGCCCACAGCCAATGATTGCACACGGGCGCAAGCGAGCAGCGGTTGCGCGGAATCAAAAGTGCCCCACCAAATCTGGCGGGGCACCGAAACGATCACAAGGGGTTGTGCTGCGGGTGAGGCGGCTTACTGCGCGCTCTGATCGCCGGGCTGGGCTTCGCCGTCAACGGGCTGCGGCGGCACTTCGAAGTCGATGGCCTGCTGGATCAGGTCGCGGAAGGCGCTTTCCGGCAGCGCGCCCGGCTGGTTGAAGATCATCGTGCGATCCTTGATGATCATCAGCGTCGGGATGCTCTGGATGCGGAAGGCCTGCGAAAGCTGCGGGTTGGCGTCGACATCGACCTTGGCGATCTTGAGCTGCCCGGCGAATTCCTTCGCCATCTTGTCCAGAATCGGGGCGACCATGCGGCACGGCCCGCACCATTCCGCCCAGAAATCGATCATCACGGGCAGGTCGCTTTGCAGCACTTCGTCCTCAAAGGTTGCGTCGGTGACGTGCACTGGCTCGTCAAAGATGACGGTCGTTGTGTTCTCGTTTTCGCTCACAGTGTCCTCGATTTCATTCGTTATTTCCGGTTCGGGGTTGCGCGCGCGGTGGGCGTTTTCCAGCATTTCCACCGCCAACGGCAGATCGGTGCCCCAGGGTTTGGTGCGGCGCACGACCTCTTCGCCGCAGTACCACCCGATCAGCACGGGCTTGTCGCCCGCTTTGAACCGGGCTGCGGCCTCTGGATTTTTGGTTGGGTCGATCTTGGCGAAGACGACCTGCTGTTCAGATTGCGCGGCCTTGGCGAACGCGACTTTGAAATCGCTGCGCAGGCCGTCGCCGTTGGTGATCAGGATCAGCGTTGGCTGGTCGCTGTTCAGCGCGGCTTCCAGGCTGGCATCGTTTAGAATCTGTGGCTCACTCATGATGATTTCCTTCCCCCACACTCAATCTCATCGCTGCCACGTCGGACGGCACAGGTTCCAACGCGCACCACCACACCGCAGCGGATTCGACGGCTGAGATGGCGGGTGTAGGAATCGGTTTGCTGGGACAATCTCAGAAATTGTCACAACGACCGCACGGGCCAAAGCGGTCAACGGGCAGCGCTCCCTCAATACGATCTACTGACGCAGGCCAACGGCCATTCTTACCTCGATACGTGGCCGGTTTTCGGCACTCCGTGGGCGGCGCGCAAGATTAGGTACTGGCGAAGTATGCCAGCATCAAACCAAGGACACCCGCGACAATCGCAAATCCTATCCCAAATAGCAAAGCAGGATCAGTGTTTTGTGCGATAAGTGATTGAAACAAGCCTACGAGTGCTGAACCGGCGATACCCAGGGAAGTCCCTGCACCTAACCCCGCCCAATAGCGTACCCGTTGCCTGCGTCTGGGCGGACGCAGCACATTCAGTGCCTCATCGATATGACTAGCGGAAACGACATCATGGCCCTGATTTTTGGCGATATTCTGGGCGACATCGACGACCGAGGCATGGATGTCGTCCAGCTGCTCTTTGAGATGTTCGCGTGCATTACGATGTAGTTGTAGTGACATCAGCTTTCCCGCAGGGCTGGGGCGGTTATGAAAAAAGCCGCTGTTGCCATGATCAGCGCGGTTACTGACTCGGATGACCCTTCTGTCACAAGTACCCACGCAACACTTATCCCAAACAAGACGCCAAACGTTATCCGTATCAAATTCAGCAATGGATGACGTCTTTGCCGCTCGCTGGAACTCACTATATTACTGTCCATGATCGCATCGGTGGATGTGGTTGCAAGTGCCTGTATGATGCGATCAACTTCAGCCCTTTGATGGGCACCCATTTGGTTATACATTGCTTGTAGAATCGCGATCAGGCTGTCGTGATCGCCCGTATCGAGCAGCGTTTTCACCAGGCGCGCCGTGAAATGGCGTGCTGATCCGCTGAAGTCGATCTGGTCGATCACATACGAATCGCGGTCGTACAGCGCCACATAGATGATCGCCGCACGGCTGTCTTCATCCGGGAACAGCGGCGTGAGCAGCTCGGTGATTTCCTGAAACGTGTCGCGTGTAATCGCAGCCATTGGGTGATAGCTCGCAGTTCAATTCGACTTATGACA
>JAADYY010000548.1 GCA_010092805.1 Chloroflexota bacterium
GATCCCGTCAAGACGGTGTCGTCGTCGATGATGAACACTTTATGATGCAAAATGAAGGGGTTGCCGTCCTCGCGCATTGATAGCCCGGCGCAGACAAACGGGATCATTTCGCTGAAGTCGCGGCGGCTGCCCAACCGATCAAAGATGCCCTCGACTTCGACCCCGGCGGCGGCGCGCTGAATGATCAGGTCGCGCAGGTCGTCAAGCGTGAACGAAAACGCCATGAACCGGATGGAACTGGTGGCCCCGCCGATCACCTCCGCCAGCACCGCCGTGACCTCATCTTCCGGCGCGAAGACCACCCGGATCGGGGTGCCATCCTGCGTGAAGCTGGGATTGGGGGTATCGGCGGATGAGCGCGGCCCAAACTCACCATCGGTGAACATCTCGTCAAATTCGGTCTGGAAACTGGCGACGGCCCGCGACGACCGCAACGCGATGGCATTGTTGTTGTTGCGGTAGGTGCCGTTGATGGTGAAGTTCCACGACCCCGTCCAGACGACGGTGCTGTCGATGATGACGAATTTATTGTGCATCAACGCGCTGCGGTCGTCATCGACAACCGGAATCCCGGCGGCGGAGAGCTGGCTGATCGTCGCCTCTTCGTCCTCAACCCCGGCTTCATCGTCCGTGACGACGCGCACCGTCACCCCACGCGCATGGGCGTCGAGCAGCGCTTCGGTGATACGTTCGTTGTTCAGTTCGTAGGCGGCCACATCAATCGTGCCCGTCGCGCCATCGATAGCGGCGGCCAACTGGGTATCGATGCCAGCGGTGTAGGTCGACTCGTCGCTGCTGCCGGTCGGTGCGGTGAAGAACACCTGCCAGAAGCCTTTCTGCGCGCCGAACCCGCCCGGCACATTGATCGCACTCACGCCCGCGCCAACCGGGGGGGCCGATGTCGGCGGGCGCGTGGTCGGCGGGCGTTCCGCTGGCCCGGGGCCACCTGGCGCGGCGGGGCCACAGCTCGCCACGATCAGCGCGCTGATCAGCAGCAGCGCGGGCAGCGCAGCGCGCCGCAAGGTCGAATTACGAAGCATCGGGGTTTTCTCCTGTGTCAGGATCAGTCTGATCGGGTAAATCGGTGGATGTTTCGGCGGAAGTCGGCTCGCCAAGATCGGTTGGCGCAGCGGCGGGGTCGCTCAAGGTGACCTCAGCCTGCGCCGCTGCGGCGGCCTCAGCGTCGATGAGCGCGATCAACGTGGTGATCGTTTCCAGATCGCTGAGCGACTCGTGCCGTGCCCAGAACGAGTCGCGTGCGTCCTGCGCGATGGGCTGGCCGAGCGCGTCGGTGTGCTCCATGACCCGCTGCCAGCGTTCGGCGTGCTCCTCAGGCGAATCGGCGGCGCGTTTGCCCACAAAGCGATTGATTTGGATCATCAGTTTGCGCAGGTGGGTATACTGTGCGTCGAACGCCTCATCATCCGGGAACTGCGCGTCCAGCCGCACGACCAGCGCTTCGCCCCACAGCAGCAGCGGTTCGGCGGCAGTATCAGTTAGTTCATCGCGCACGCGGGTGTTCTCGTACAGTTGAATGGTGGCGGTTTCGGCGCGGCTCATGACGGGCGCAGCTCCTGAGATCGCAGGGTATCAGGTTGCAGCATACCATATCCGTGAGCACAGCGCGACACCGATCACGATATTAGCGCCAGCGGTGATACCACAGCCCGATTTCGGCGGTGCGGAACCCGGTTTTCTGATAGGCGCGCTGCGCCCGGATGTTGCGGCCCTGCGTCACCACCGCGACGGTCGCCAGCCGCTGATCGCGGCACCAACGCAGCGCCGCCCTGATCAGCGCGCCGCCAATGCCCCGCCCCTCCACCACTGCATCGATGCCCAACAGCCCGATCTGCCCGCGATCAGCGCACGCCGCCACCGAGATGTACCCCACCGGGCGCTCCAGCGACGCATGATCCGCGACCAGCACCGTGTGCTCGCGGAAATCGCGTGCGATCCACGCGGCGTAGAGATCGTCGCAGCGGGCATCCGGGAACTGCGGGTCGGCGTAAAAGCGCGTGTCGCGGTGATTGACGCGGGCCAACGCTGTGATCGCCGGCAGATCGCTGGGCTGGGCCGGGCGGATGTCGGGGGCGGCCTGATCGATGATCGGTGTATCGCTCAGGCGGCAGTCGAGCGTGACGCGCACATCGACGAGGTGAAAGCCGTTCGCCTCAGCCAGCCGGACGGTGGTGTCGTCGTCGGGAGCGGCGAGGAAGTACAGGCAGTCGATGCGCCCGGCCCGGCAGTAGGCATCGAGCGCGCTGAGCGTCGCCCGATCCAGATGGCCGGGCCGGACTCGTGCGATCCGGCGGTCGAAAAACGCCGAGTCCCACGCCAGATAGTCCGCGTGCGGCGTGGGATCAGCGGTTCGGGTCACGGTCGCTGCGGGCGGGCGTCGGCGCTTGGTTCTGTGACGCGGCTGGATCGGACTCGCTGGTGTGCCGCACCGTGTACACCGGGCGATCCATGCTGCGGAAGTGAATCCGCGCCAGGTACTCGCCGATGATCCCCAGTGCGAACAACTGCGCGCCGGAGAAAATCGCGATCACGGAGGCTAAAAACGGAAAGCCCGGCACCGACCCACCCTCGATGAGGTAGCGCCCAATCACATACACCAGCACGATCAGCCCAAACAGGGTGAACGTGAACCCCACCAGACTCGCAATTTGCAGCGGCAGGATGCTAAAGCCGGTGATCATGTTGAGGGCGTGGGTCACCAGCTTACGGAAGGTGTAATTCGAGCTGCCATACTTGCGCGGTGCGTGTGCGACGGTCACGGCGGTGAAGCGCGTCGTCGCCCAGGTGAGCAGCACATCAATGGCGACATACGGGCTTTGATAGGTGGCAAACGCATCGCGGAGCTGGGTGCGAAACACCCGAAATGCGCTCACCTTGCGCGCGTTCTCAACGCCCATGCTGCTTTGCAGCGCCAGCTTGGTGATCTGCGACGCCAAGTCGCGCCACAGGCCGTGCCGCTCGGCTTGCGGCGTGCCATAGACGACATCATAGCCTTCAGCGAGTTTGGCGAGGAGGCCGGGCAGCGCTTCCGGCGGGTGCTGCAAATCGTCGTCCATCGTGACGATCAGCGCGTGGTGGGCGGCGCGGATGCCGCACAGCAGCGCGTTATGCTGGCCGTAGTTGCGCATCAGCGCGATGCCGCGCACCCAGGGCCGCGCCGCGCTCAGTTCACGGATGACCTGCCAACTCGCGTCCGGGCTGCCGTCATCCACCAGAATCAGTTCATACGTCGGCGTGAGTGCGGGCAGGGTATCAGCCAGCGCCGTGACCAATTCTGGCAGGCTGGCCGCGCTGTTGTAGACGGGGACGACGACGGAGATTGAGTGCATTGTGGCGTAGGTTACAGGTAACGTTCGCGCAGCGCATCGTAGATCTGGTTGACGACGGCCAGCACCGCGTCCGGGTGATGCGCGCCGAGGACGCCGCCCGCCTCGATATACGCATTGCGCAGGATGCGGCCCCAGTTGCCGGTGCTGCGCCGCTTCGGGTCAAGGATGTACTGCTCGATGGTTTGGGCGTGCTGCCCCGTCAGCGGGTTGAGCATCCGCTGAAAGATGGTGTACACATCGTCGATTTCGCGCGGGGCGACGTTGGGCACATCATCCAGCGCGACATGCATGTAGCGGCGCTTGATCTCGTAGAATTCGGCCAGCGCCATTTCGCTGCCGCTCGCCGTCTTGACGACGACATCCGTCCCGTGACGATCCGACCGATCTTGCTGGGCGGTGAATGACGTTCGATCCAGCGGCCCCAGCAGATCCCAGAGGATACGGTCGTCGTACATCGGCTCCAGGTCAAGGCCGTGCTTGCGGAAGTAGGCTTCCATGAGCGCGTGGCTGAACTCGAAATCGGCCAGCACCGCCGCCATCCGCGCCGTGCTGACGTTGTTGGACATCCCGGTGCTTTCGACGGTGCAGACACCCTTGCTGCTGCCCAGGTCTGGGCGCAGCCTGCCGATGGGGTTGTGCATCAGCGAGATGGGATGGCCCAGGCTGTCGTCGTACATCATGGCGCGCCCGGTGGCGTTGGCGCGCTCCAGCTTGAGCAGCGTCGCATACTGATCCAGGCCGTCCGGCATCAGGTGCGGGCTGAGCGGCAGATCGAGGTGGGTGCCTGTCACGGTGACGCGGCGCAGCATCTCGCGGGTACACAACAATTCGGCGTCACAGGTGCCGTTGACGAACGGCCCGCCCTTCAGCACCGCCGCATTCGCCACCGCCGTCGCGCTCTTGAGCACCGTGTGATACGTCAGCAGGCCCAGCGCCTCCGAGCGCCCGGCCACATCAATGTGGATGTGACAGCCCATGTTGCGGAACATATTCACGTAATGCCCCGGCGGATCGACGTGGTAGCGCTTGTGCATCGCCGCGAGCTGCTCGCCATAGTGCGGGAACAGCCCGTTGACTTCCAGCATCAAATCGACCGCCGTCTGCACTTTGGGATATTCGGCCATCTTGAAATCGGACAGCGTGGGGAAGGCCGAGAGCAGCAGCGGGATCATGCCGGTCTCTTCGCTCGCGGCGATGAAGGTCTGCATCATGCCGTTGAGCGCGCTGCGCGTCTTGGCGTAGCCGATGTTCGGCGCGATGTGCGCTTCGACCTGGTACTGGCAGGCTTCGCGGTCGAGGTGCGGGTACACCCCGATCCGGCGGGCATGACGATCATAGGCGTGGATGTACTTCTGGATTTCGTCCTCGCTGGGCGCGCTGCCGTCACGGAAGATCAAGCCGACCTCAATTTCGGCCCCCAGCACGCGCATCTGCGTGACCGAGTCTTCGGTTTGGTGCAAATTGCTGTGATTGATGCTGGGGTTCAGGTTGTAGCTGCCGATGCTTTCCAGCAGCGATTTGCCGCTGCGGTAGCGGCTGCTCACCATGCTCCCCAGCACGTAGTGCCGCGAGTCGATGTGCGCCAGCAGCACGTTGCCGCTGTCGGCGTCGGCGTCCGGGTCATGCCACGTGACCGGCGCGCCGATCTTCTGGCTGATCATATCAAGCGGCAGCGGTTGGTGTGGGTCGTCCGCAATGAGCTGTTTCAGCAGCGTTCGGAAATGGCGCTTTTGGCGTTCGATCTCCTGCCAGGGGACAACGCTGCTGTAAGCGATCAAATCGTCGTTGCTGGGGAGGACTGCGCTGCTCATGAGGTTTGCCCGCCTTGCTCACTGCCGCCACCGGAATATGCTAGAATGCGTATTGTGTCTCAGGACGGATCGGCAAGCAAGTGACAATTTATCTGACCTGGTTAGGGCTTTAGCCCGCCGCAAGCCGCGCCGTTTTAA
>JAADYY010000549.1 GCA_010092805.1 Chloroflexota bacterium
ACTTTACCCGCGCAAGCGGAGAACCGAAAGATAACTTTCATGCAACGTATTTTATCAGACGGATACAGCTACAAGAAAGGAGAAGCGGCTGCCTCCACCCGCTGAAGCCGGTGGTTTCCGCCGCATAATTTCGATGAAAAACCAGTTCAAACACACATTCAGCCGCCGTCGTTTTCTGCAAGGTGCGTTTGCAACAGCAGGTGCCGGCCTGCTGGCCAGCAGCGGAATCCACAAGTTGTTTGCACAGGATGAACCCATCACGCTCGTCAACTCCATCCGTTCACTGTCGAATCCGTACCATTCAACCTGGAACCTGGGCGGGCGCGTCTTCGCCGAGTCGGTTGGTGCCGATTATGTGACGCTGATCACTGAGGGCAACAGCGAGCGAGGGATCGCTGATATTGAGGCGGTGCTGGCGCGCACCGATGGCAACATGGTGCTGAACGTTGACCCCAACGATGCGCCGGACGCGCGCCCCATCGTCGAAGCCTGCGTCGAGGCGGGTGCTTTCGTCGTGTCGCAGTGGAACAAGCCTGCTGACCTGCATCCCTGGGATTTCGACCCGTATTACGTGGCTCACATCTCTTTCGATGGCGTGTTCTATGGCCGCGAAACTGCCAATGCTTTGTTTGATGCCGTTGGCGGTTCGGGCGGCATCGTCGCACTGGGCGGCATTCTGTCGAATGTCCCGGCGATTGAGCGGCGTGCCGGGCTGGATGCGGCGCTGGCGGAAAACAGCGACATCGAACTGCTGGACTTCCAGGTTGCCAACTGGTCGGAAACCGAGGCGTTCGACATTGTCAGCACCTGGCTGACGCGCTTCGGCAGCGACATCCGGGGCATTTGGGCGGCCAACGACTCGATGGGTGTTGGTGCGCTCGAAGCCCTGCGCGCCGAAGGGCTGGCGGGCGAAGTGCCGATCACCGGCATTGACGGCATTCAGTTGGCGGTCGAAGCGGTGCTCGCGGGTGAGTTCGCCGCTACCGTCGCCTGGGATCCGTTCTGGCAGGGCGGCATGGGGCTGTCGATTGGTTACGCCGCGAAGACGGGCGTGATTGATGTGAGCGAACTGCCGGAAGAAAACCGGGAATTCTACGGCACCGGCATCATTGTTAACAGCGAAAATGCCGAGGAATTCTATAACACCAGTGTGCTCGACGTGCCGCGCATTGAGTGGGATGATCACTTTGGGCGTGCAACGGGCCAGATCGAGTACCGCGACTTCGGCGCGGAAGAATAGACCTCACGACAGCGGTCGCAGCATACTTAACAATACTTGAAGGCCGTTCGGCAGGGGAACCATGTTCCCCTGCCGCTCATTCCCTCGTGAAGACAGCCAAGAAAGCCAACATTGATGGCACAACGACCCCGCGCCGGTGATCTGCCAGCGCAGGCCTCGACTGCGCAACTGCGTCGGTTCGCCAAGCGGCTTGCGCCCTGGGCACCTGTAATTGTTCTTGTCCTCCTCTGCTTGACGCTGGGCTTGCTAAATCCGCGCTTTCTGAGCGCAGACAATTTTGTGCGTCTGGCGCGCTCTGCCTCTATCCCGCTGGTGCTCGCGCTGGGCGGAACCTTCATCATCATCCTGGGCAGCATCGATCTGTCCGTCGAAGGGGTGATCGCGCTGACTGCGGTGGCGCTGAGCATGACCGTGACGAATGATCGCACCGATTTGTCCCTGGGCATTCTGGGGATCGTGATTGCGCTCGGCCTCGGTGGGCTGATGGGGTTTATCAATGGATTCATTCACGTGCGCTTGCGCATCCCTTCGTTCATGGTCACCTTGGGGATGTGGTTCATCGGTTTAGGGGTGGCGACGATTCTCACGCAGGGCATCGCTATCCGCGTGCAAGATCCGATGGTGCGTGGCCTCGTCCTGGAGCGATTCTTGGGCTTTCCCTACATGGTCTGGGTGGCCTTGATCGCTTTGGCCGTCGCCTATGTGATTCAGCGCTACACGCGCATTGGGCGCTACATGTATGCCATCGGCGGCGGCGAAGATATTGCGAAGCTTTCCGGCATTCCCATCAACCGCCAAAAGATCATTATGTTCACACTCGCGGGCCTCTTCTACGCCCTGGGGGGGATCATGGCGGGCGCGCAGTTGGGGCAGAGTAACGCGCTGATTGGTCAGGGGCGCTTGTTCATGACGATCACGGCGATTGTCGTCGGCGGGACCGCGTTATCTGGCGGTGTGGGCGGTGTGGGCAACACCTTTATCGGCGTGCTGATCGTCGCTGTGCTGGACAATGGCATGGTGCTGCTGGGCGTCTCCCCGTATGTGCAGCAAGCGGTGCAAGGGATTCTCATCATCATCGCGGTGGCCATTTCGCTGGATCGTTCGCGTCTGCGCGTCGTGAAATAGAGGCTAACCTGATGGCGCAATCCAATGATCGACAAGATCCGCTGCTGATCGCTGAGGGGATCAACAAGTACTATCCTGGAGTCCACGCGCTTAAAGATGTGAGCATTGCGGTGTATCCCAATGAAGTGGTTGGGCTGATCGGTGAAAACGGTGCGGGCAAATC
>JAADYY010000094.1 GCA_010092805.1 Chloroflexota bacterium
CGCGCAGCCTCAGCCCGCGACCTGCCCGCCGTTCGCCGCCGCCGCCGTCGAGCAGTTCGCGGCGGCCTGTGCAGAGCTGGGCCGGAATCAAGCCTGCTACGCCGTGCGCACCGTCGCGCCCACCTTCTGGACGACGGCACCAGCCGCGCCGCCCCAGCCAATCCCGTTGGGCGAGGTGCAGTCGCTGCAAAGCCAGCCGCTGAGTCTGGTCACGCAGGGATGGGGGCTGGCGCGCCTGACTCTGCAAGGCGACCTGCCCGATACCCGCCCCGGCGCGCTCGATCTCGTGGCGGTCGGTGCGGCGCAAATCGACAACCTGATCCCGCCGGATCTGCTGCGCCCGCCGCTCACGCAGATCGCGGTGACGGTCAACACGGGCGCGAATCTGCGGGCCGGGCCAACCGAGGCGGCGCGGTTGGTGGGCAGTGCGGCGGCGGGCACCCCGCTGGTCGCCATTGGGCGCAGCGCCAACGGTGCGTGGCTCCAGGTGATCGATGACGGCGAACCCGTCTGGATTCTGGCCGTGCTCGTCGATGCTGCACCCGGCGCGCTGCTGACGCTGCCGCCGCCCCCACCCGCCGACGATCCCCGCGCGAGTGCCATGCAGCGCATCAACCTGAGCACCGCCGCCGCCGCGCCGCCGTGTGCCGCCCCGCCGAATCATGTGTTGGTGCGCGGCGCTTCCGACTCGGGCGCGGCGTTCACCGTCAACGGCGTGCAGATCAGCCCCGCCGGGATCGGCGCGCTGCAAGCCAGCGATCCGCTCAACCCAACGCTGACCATCACCACCTTCAGCGGCTCGATCAGCGCGGCGACCGCAGCGGGCCGGGTGACGATCCCTGCCGGGTTCACAGTGACGATCTCACCTGGCACACCGCTGACCGAGCCGCAGCCGTTCGACCGCGCGATCTGGGCCGGGTATGATGACTTCGCCGCCGCATTCGCGCCGATCATCCCGGTGGGGGTGCCCGGCGAACCGCCGCCCACGCCGATCAGCGCTGCCGCGCCCACGCCGGACGCCGGCCAGGCCGCTACTCACGCTATTCAGATCACGCTGGCATGGGACGGCGGCGTCGATATGGATCTGAGCGTCATCGACCCGACGGGCGAGCGGATCGCGTATTTCAACCCGGTCGCGGCGTCGGGCGGGCGGCTGGACGCCGACGCGAATTTCCCGTGTGGCCTGAACCAGCGCGGTACCGAGACGATCACCTGGCCGCGTGAGACCGCCCCGCCCGGCACCTACCGCGTGATCGTTGAGCAGTACCTCACCTGCGGCGCGGCGGACGCGGCCTGGTCGCTGACGGTGTGGGTGGAAGGGCAAATCGTGCTGGCCGAGACGGGCGTCGGTGGCCGTGCCGAGTTCGGCTTCCGTGCCGAGTTCGGCTTCCGCCGCGACTGAGCGGTCGCTCCGGAAGCGACCGGCGACCGCGCGTATTAACCCCGCTCCCCGCGAAGCTGTGGGCGAGAGGTGGCGCGCCGCGCCGGGGTGTGGGCGACACCGGGCCACCAACGACCAAAACCGCAGAACAAACTTGATGTGATTGCCCTGTCGCTCCGGGATGAGGCTGTACGCCGCGCCCAAATGGCGGTATCCTTGGCGGGCGGCCTGGGCCGCGCCTTTGTTTCCAGACAATTTGGTCTGATGATGGACGAATAGGTGAATTGTGGACTGGCACAGCAACGCAATCTATTACGAACTGTATCTGCGCGCCTTTCAGGACGATAACGGCGACGGGCACGGCGATTTCGCCGGGCTGCGCCAGCGCCTCGATTATCTGGAGTGGCTGGGCGTCGATGTGATCTGGCTGCTGCCGATGTTTCCTTCGCCGCTGCGCGATGATGGCTATGATGTGGCCAGCTATTTGGGCATCCACCCCGATTACGGGCTGCTGGAAGATTTCATCCTCACCCTGGAGGAGATTCACCGGCGCGGGATGCGGTTGATCATCGATATGGTGCTCAACCACACCTCCGACCAGCACCCCTGGTTTCACGAGGCGCGCCGTGCCAAAGACTCGCCGCTGCGCGATTACTACGTATGGAGTCCAGCGCCGGATCGCTACGAAGAGACGCGGATCATCTTCCTGGATACCGAGCTGTCGAACTGGGCCTACGACGGCGTCAGCGGCGAATACTACTGGCACCGCTTTTACAGCACCCAGCCGGATCTCAATTACGACAATCCCAAAGTCCACGAGGAGATGCTGCGCGCGATGCGCTTCTGGCTGGATCTAGGGGTGGATGGCTTCCGGCTCGACGCGGTGCCGTACCTCTACGAGCGCGAGGGCACCAACTGCGAGAATCTGCCGGAAACGCACGCCTTCCTCAAGGATGTGCGCAAGTGGGTTGACGACAATTACCCTGGCCGGGTGCTGCTGGCCGAAGCCAACCAGTGGCCGCAGGACTTGCTGCCGTACTTCGGCGACGGCGACGAACTGCATATGTGCTTCCACTTTCCCATCATGCCGCGTTTGTTCATGGCGCTGGCGCAGCAGGACAAAACCCCCATCATCGACATTCTGGCGCAAACGCCCACCATCCCGCCGGGCACGCAGTGGGCGACGTTTTTGCGCAACCACGACGAACTGACGCTGGAGATGGTCACCGAGGAAGACCGCGAATTCATGTGGGATTTCTACGCGCCAGAACCCGCCCACCGCCTCAACCTGGGCATCCGGCGGCGGCTGGCCCCACTCCTGGACAATGATCACCGCAAAATCACGCTGATGCATTCGCTGCTGTTCACGCTGCCGGGCGCGCCCGTGCTCTACTACGGCGACGAGATCGGCATGGGCGATTTGGTGTCGATGCCAGATCGCAACGGGGTGCGCACGCCCATGCAGTGGTCCGATGAGCTGAACGGCGGCTTTTCGAGCATCACGCCCGACTTGATGTACGGCCCGGCGATCACCGACCCAACCTATGGCTACCAGACGGTCAACGTGGAGTCGCAGCGCGCCGACCCCGCCTCGCTGCTGCACACCATCCGCAAGATGATCTACGCGCGTAAGCGGCTGTCGGTGCTCAGCGATGGCGCGCTGGTGTGGGTGGACGATACGCCGCGCGCGACGCTGGTGTTCTGGCGCATCTCCGAAGATCGGCGCAGTGCGGTGCTGGCGCTGCACAACCTCTCCGACGATGTGCACACGATCCGGCTGCCAGAAGGCATGAAATTCCGCGCTGCGCTGGACTCCGAAGCGGAACTCGCCGATTACGTCACGTTGGCGGAATACGGCTTCAATTGGCTGGTGCTGGAATCCGGGTCAGAGGACGAGATCCCGACGATGCTGCAAACGGCTGTCACCCAGGCGGTGATCGCCACGCCGGGCACTCAGGCAGCGGCGGCGGGCGCAGCCGACGCGACCGACACCCAAACCAACCCGCAGGCTAATGATGCGACCGATGCCAAGCCGGCGCTGCCCAGGCCAGGCACCGATGCGCCCGCCCCAACCGCCAGCGCCGGCATAAGATCGCAATCAGACGAATAGGATCAAAAGTCAGCATGAATTATCTGAAACCAGGGCTGTTACTTCTGCTCGTGACCACCATCAGCGTGACCGCCGGGCCAGCCACCGCCCAGCCCGACCCCTGCGACCTGGAATTGACGACGTTCGGGCAGCTTGCCGCTGAGGGGGCGGTCTCCGGGGACGCGGCGCTGCAAACGGTCGCCGGGCTGCTCGACGAGATCGCGGCGGGCTGCCCGGCCAGCACCATCGATCTGCCGGGCGGGCGGGCGACGTACACCGCGCCCAACGAGACCTTCAGCCTGGATTACCCCGCCGATTGGGCGGTGGGGAATTTTCAGTCACGGCTCGACGGCGGGCTGATCTTCCTGGGCAGCAACCGCCTCGCCGCGATCATGATCGAGCGTTCGCAGCCGGATCTGCGCGGTGATGAAGCCGGGATCGGCGTGGTGGTCACGCCCGCCAGCGCGATCACGCGCGGGGTGACCGGGGTCGAAGGCATCGAGATAATCCTCGCGGGGCTGCGCCGGGGTTTGGCGTCGCAGTACGCTGTGCAGGGCGATCCTGAACTGCTGACCAGCGCCGATCAAACGGTGGGGCGCATTGTGTTTATCGGCGAGGATTTCGAGGCGGCGCTGCTCACGCGCGCACTGCCGGATGGCGAACGCTTCGCACTGGTGACGGCCTTCGCCGCGCCGGGCCGCCTGGCCGAAGTCGAAGCGCTGGCGTCCGCCGTCGCCCAGACGATCCGCTGATCACCAGCCAAGCGGCGGGCTAGCGCGATCCGTTGCTGCTGGCGTCGAGGTAGGTGAGGAGTTGGGTGCGGGCGTGCGTATACATCAGCGTTTCGGCCCGCGCCAACGCCGCCGGCGTGACATGCGCCCACAGATCAGCGTGCATCCGCTCCGGCACGTCGAGGATGGCGCGCAGTTCGTCGGGCGATTTCTGCACGCGCGGCCCAAAGATGTCGAGCGTTTCGCTGGCCCCACCCGGCTTGATCTGCCGGTAGATCAGGTCGTCCCACTCACGCAGCGCGTCATCGGGCAGGAACGGCAGCCACCGATCCGGCGCGGCGACACCCAACTGCCCGGCGATGTCGTCCGCAAGCGAGTCCAGGTCGCGCTCATCCATGTAGATGAGGATGATGTGCAGCATCAAGAAGCGCTGCGCCTGCGACGCCCACGCGCGCAGAAAGAACTGCGGGCGCGTCATGTGCAGCGTCCACACCTCATCCATCGCCAGGTGCGCCACATACCCCGCCACAAACGCCCGCTGATCCGGGTCGGTCGTCGTCAGCAGGTCGGGGTGCTGGGCGGTCATCGCGCGCCAGGGTGCCATCGAAAGCGGGCGATCATAGGTGTAAAAGTGAGTCGCTTCGCGCCCACAGCCCGCCAGCCCGTGCGCATCTGCCGCCACGCTGCCCAGCCAATACGCCGCTTGGTGCGCCATGAGCAGGTCGTGGGCGTGCGCCGGCAGCGTGCCATCGTGGAGCAGGCGTTGGGCGAACGCGAGATGGGTGAAGGGTGTTGGCATCAGTCCGTCTCGGCAGATCTCATCGGGTGGTCAGTCGTGAACCACATCATCGATGCGGCAGGTGATCACGGGCTGGGTTCCAGACAGCTCGGCAGCGGTTCGAGATCGCGCGGCCAGCCGTCGGCGTAAAACGTCAGGTACTCGCCCAGGTGCGCCGACCAGTAATCGCTGTCGTGCCCGCCCACCGGGTTGATCACAAGTGTATGCGGGATGCCGCGTGCGCTCAAGCGGCTGGAAAACGTGTCGAGGTTCTCGCCCGCCGGGTCTTCGGTGCCGTAATCGACGTACATCCGCAGGTTGGCCTCTTGTAGGAACGGCGCGTTCAACGCCAGATCGAGCGGGTTGTTGGCGGCAGGCGCGTTATCCGGGTCGAAGGCGGCGCTGTGCCCGCCCACCCGACCGAACGTCTCCGGGTGGCGCATCCCGATGCTGTAGGCCCAGAACCCACCCCGCGAGATCCCGCCGATGGCCCGGTACTGCCGGTTTTCCCACACGCAGAAGTCGCGCTCGACGGCGGGCAGCAGCTCGTTCATGATCACCGTCTCGTAGGAGTTTTCCGGCGGGAAGACGTTCCGGTTGCCGATATTGCCCCAGTAGGGCAGCACCACGATCATCGGGCCGAGCACGCCGAGACTCTGCCCCTGTTCCAGCGCATCCACCAGGCCGAGCTGCGTCCATTGGAGTTCGGTTTCGGCCTGCCCGTGCAGCAGGATCACCAGCGGGAAGCGCTGCTGCGATTCGATATAGCAGGGCGGCACATACACGCGGTAGCGCAGATTCTCACCTGCGACCGCGCTGCGGAAATCGTCGAACGGCAGCACCTGCCCGCCCTCGTCCAAACACGGGAGCGGCGGCGGTGTCGCGGTCAGGGTCGGCTCCGGCGTGAAGGAAGGCAGCGGACTCGGCTCCGGCGTGTCACTGGCTAGCGGAGTCGCGCTTGGCGCACGGGTGACGATGATCGTCTGCGCCGTCGGCGTCGGGATCGGTGCCAGCGGGTCGCAGCCCACCAGCCAGGCCGCGCCTATCAACACAATTGAGATGAGGGTCAGTCGTCGCATGGCAACCATTATAATCCGGGATGGTGCCTGCGCACTAGAGGCGGAATTCGCCGGGTGTCTTCGGAAATGGGGGCGCATGGATCGGCTGGCTGTTTGGCCCTCATCCCCCGGCCCCTTGCTTGCCCCAGCATCCGAATGCGCCCATTCGCCGGAATGGGATTGAGGGTGAGGGCCGCCCGCGCGCCGATGGGCTGCGCACTCCCCTCGCTTACAGCACCGTTGACACCCACTCTGAACCATCTGAAAGTTGTTGTGATTGTATCCAACGGCAACATCGGTCTAGCGCAGCGCCGAAAAAACCTGCTATAATAAATCACGTCTGCTGGCAGCGGAGCCACGCCGTTGATCACACAGCAGCCAACGCACGCAAACACACGTCAGGCAGCCGGGGTGTAGCGCAGTTGGTAGCGTGCCGTGTTTGGGACGCGGAGGTCCCGGGTTCGAGTCCCGGCACCCCGACAACGTGTGGAGTGCGCCTGCGGGTATGGTGTAGTGGTAACACACGACCCTTCCAAGGTCTTGTCGCCGGTTCGAGTCCGGCTACCCGCTTTGACCCGGGCCTATAGCTCAATGGCAGAGCAGCTGGCTCATAACCGGTTGGTTCTTGGTTCGAGTCCAAGTGGGCCCACCTGCTTTCACGCTGTCATCCAACCAGGGCGATTGCATCAAAACTCACCAATGCTGGGTGCAGGCCCTCAGCGTCTCGTTCCCCTGCGTTCCCCTGCTCCAGAAGCCACCGGCGCCCGCGCTTGTGGCGCTGGGCAAGGGGGAGGCACGGCGTCTGGTAAAGTTCTACCAACGACCAAAACCGCAGAACGAATTTGATGCGTTTGCCCTGGTCAGCCAATGCCCATCACGGTGATCGCAGCGTGCAGCCGTTGCGCAAATTCGCAAATTCCTCTTAAACAACCGGCCAA
>JAADYY010000550.1 GCA_010092805.1 Chloroflexota bacterium
GACATCTTCACCCCATCGACCGTCAGGCTGCCCACCAGCATCCAGTAGCGGGCGAAGGTCGCGCCGTTGGCGCATTCGCTCTGCGCGATCTCGGATTCGTTGTGTGGGAAAATGTTATCGATGCCGCCGCCGTGAATATCGAACGTTGGCCCCAAGTACTTGAGCGCCATCGCCGAGCATTCGATGTGCCAGCCAGGGAAGCCCTCACCCCAGGGGCTGTCCCAGCGCAGGATGTGTTCGGGGTCGGCGCGCTTCCACAGCGCGAAATCCTCCGGGTTGCGCTTTTCGGTGCGGACGGCTTCGCGCGAGCCAGCTTCCTGCTGATCGATGCGGCGGTTAGAGAGCTTGCCGTAATCCGGGTCGGTGGTCACATCAAAGTAGACGTTGCCATCGATTGCGTAGGCGTGCTTTTGCTCGATCAGCTTCTCGATCATCTTGATCTGTTCGGGGATATGACCGCTGGCGCGCGGCGATATATCCGGGCGCTGCACACCCAGGGCGTCCATGTCTGCAAAGTAGCTGCGCGTGTAAGTCTCGACGATTTGCATGGGTCCCGCCTGAAGCTGCGCCGCTTTGCGCAGGATGCGATCCTCGCCCGTATCGAGCAAGTGGCCCACATCCGTCAGGTTCTGCACATAGAGCACATCATTGCCGCTGTAGCGCAGGTAGCGTACGATCACATCGAAGGCGATGTAATTCTTGGCGTGGCCGATGTGCGCGTGGTCGTAAACGGTGGGGCCGCACACATACATGCTGACGCGGCCTGGTTCCAGCGGCTCAAAGACCTGCTTTTCCCGTCCGAGCACATTAAAGATCCGCAGTGACATAGTTGCGTTTATCCTTCAAACAAGGGGGCGAGCCGTGTCTGCTGACTGCCGTATTGTAGCGTAGAATACCAGCGGATGTTATTGCCAACCTGAGCGGCCAGCACAGCACATGGATCAGAGACTAATGACGGATGCATCACGACAAACCGGGCGACAGTACAGGGGCCGGCTGATCAGTTGGCGGGAATGGCGGCGGGTGATCTTATTCACGCTGCTGATTCTGGCGCTGACGACGCTGCCCTACCTGATCGGCTGGGGCAGCCAGGGCGAAGATTGGCGCTTCAGCGGGTTGGTGTTCGGCGTGGAGGACGGCAACTCCTACCTGGGCAAGCTGCGGCTGGGGATGCGCGGTTTCAGCGAATTCTCGCTGTTTTACACTTCTGAGCCACACGACAGCGCGCCGCTGCTACTGCTCTACCTGCTGCCTGGGCAGATCGCTGGGCAGTTCGTCGCCGCCGATGATCCCGCCAGCCCGGAAACGCTGATGCTGACCTTTCATCTGCTGCGCGTCATCGGCGCGGCGCTGCTCATCTTCACGATCTATCGCTTCATCGCGGCCTTTGTCGCGGCGCCGGGCGTCCGCTTCACCGCGCTGATCCTGGCGACGTTGGGCGGCGGCGTCGGTTGGCTGCTGGCCTTGACCGGGCAAGGCGATCTGCTGGGGTCGCTGCCGCCGGATGTGTTCATCCCGGAGGGCTTCACCTTCCTGATCCTGCTCGGCCTGCCCCATCTGGCGATTGGGCGGGCGGCGCTGCTCGGCGGCCTGCTCGCGCTGATCGCGGCGGCAGATCGGCGGTCGCCGCGCGCGTGGCTGCCCTATGCGCTGCTCGCCGGGGTGCTCTGGCTGATCGTTGGGATCGCGGTGCCGTTCTACCTGGCGATCATCTACGCCATCCTCGGCGCGTGGGGGCTGGCGGCCTGGGCGCGCGCTGGCCGCTTCCGCGCTTTTCCACAAGGGTTTCCATGGGGCTTGTTCTGGCGCTGCGTCGTCGCCGCCGCGCTCACGCTGCCGATGTTCGCCTATCACGCCCTGATCTTCACGACCAATCCCGCGTTTGCCGTCTGGTCGGCGCAGAATCTGCTGTTCTCGCCGCACCCGCTCCAATATGTGCTCGCCTACGCGCTGATCGGCGGGCTGGCGCTGGTCGGTGGGCGCTGGGCGTGGCGACAGGCCAACCGCGCCGGCGGCCTGCGTATGGCCCTGCTGATCGGCTGGCCGCTGATCGTGCCGATCCTCGTCTACCTGCCCATCAATGTGCAGCGGCGGCTGGCCGAAGCGGTGCTGATCCCGCTGGCGATTCTGGCGGCGGTCGGCCTGCGCATGATCGCGCGGCGGTGGCTGCGGCGCGGCGCGCTGATCGCGGCTGTGCTCACATCGATCTTTCTGCTGTTCGGGTTTATGCTGGCTGCGGCCACACCAAGCCGCCCGCTGTTCCGCTCTACTGCTGAGCGCGCGGCCCTCGCCTGGCTGGATGCGCAGGCCGCACCGGATGCGGTGGTGCTGTCGTCGGCGCGACAGGGCAACGCGCTCCCGGCTTACACCAATCTGCGGACGTACATGGGGCACGGCCCAGAGACGCTCTTCTGGCCGCAGAAAACCGCGACGCTTGAGGCATTTTATCGCGGTGGACTCACGCCAGACGCGCGCGCCGATCTGCTCGCGCCGAGTTGCGCAGCCAGCGAGCCGCTCTGCCCCGACCCGATCAATTATGTGCTTTACGGGCCGCTCGAACGCGCGCTCGTCACCGATCCCGACGACATCGCGGCGTGGTCGCGCGGCCTCACCCTGATCTACGACCGCGACGGCTACCAGATTTACGCCGTGCCCGAACCGGGATGAAATCCGCAGCCGATCAGCAGCCGGGCGGGCGGCGCACTGGCCCCACCAGCGGACTGAGGGTTTCAGCGACGTTGAGCAGCTCCATCTCGCCCCACAATTGACCGACGAGCTGCACACCAATCGGCAGGCCATCAGCAGATTGTGTGAGCGGCATCGTCACGACCGGATGCCCGGTCAGGTTGAGCGGTGAGGTGTACGAGATCGCCGCTGTCCAGTAGGGCACCGTTTTGTCGTCCACACGAATCGGCGCGCCGAGCGGTGCCGATTTGCAGTGCGGGAAGGCTGGCCCCGACGCCACCGGGCAAATCCAGGCGTCATACTGTGAGAGGAAGCGTTCCATCGCCCGCGCCAACTCTTCGCGTTCGGTGAGCGCGGTGAAGTAGGTGTACGCGCTCAGATTCAGCGCGCTCACAACACCACTCATGAACGGGCCGCGTGGCAAAAACGAACGCATCATAGCCGCAGCGGGCGCGCCTGTCTTGGCCACCCACCGCGCCGGGATTCCAAGCTGCACACCGATGACGTAGGCGATCAACTGGCCGTAGAGCCGCCAGGCCTGGTCAAAGTCAAAGTCCGGTGGAATCGCCCGCTCGACCCGGCAGCCCGCCGCCGTCAGGCGGTTGACCAAATTATGAATCCCGGCGCGCGTCTCGGCGGTGACGGGCGCGCCGTCGATTTCGTCGATCCAGGCGACACGCAGTTCGCGCAGCGGTTTCGGCGGCGTGTGCGTGAGGGCCATTGGCAGGACTTCCGTATCGCGTTCATCCGGCCCGGCGATCAGTTGCAGCGCCAAGCGCAGATCCGCGACCGAGCGCGCCAGCGGCCCGCTGGTGAACATGCGATACAGGGTGGTCACCTGGCCGGGCAGCGGCGGGATGTGCCCCGCCCGCGAGACGCGATAATCTGTCGGTTTGAGGCCGTAGATACCGCAGTAATGCGCCGGAAGCCGGATCGATCCGGCCAGATCGCTGCCCAGGCCCAACGGCGACATCCCCGCGGCAAGCGCCGCCGCCGCGCCGCCAGAGCTGCCGCCGCTCGTCAGCTTGGTATTCCAGGGGTTGCTCGTGGTGCCGTGC
>JAADYY010000551.1 GCA_010092805.1 Chloroflexota bacterium
AGCACACCGATGACGTCGTTCATCCGCTGGCTGCTGAGCACATCCGCCGGGACAGGCGGCAGCACCCCGCTGGGCAGCAGCGACAGATTCGGCACCTCTGTTTCGATCAGCGGCGGCGTGGACATGGCTGTGTCTTCCAGGATCATCGTTGTCAGGCCGCGGTTGCTGCGCGTCCCCCAAATTTCGTGTTGGCTGGGTTGGCGCAGGTCAGCATCGACGAGGATCGTTTTGTGACCCGCTTGCGCAAACGTCACCGCCAGGTTGGCGAGCACCTGGCTTTTCGACTCCTTGCTCGTCGGTGCGCTCACCAGCAGCGTGCTGATGGGCTGTTCAACGCTGGAAAACATCAGGTTGGTGCGCAGGGTGCGGAAAGCTTCCGCTTGCGCCGAGCGCGGGTCGGTCAGGGTGATCAGGTTCACGTTGGCCATAAGCTCAATTCCGTTCTCCCGGCGGGATGGCCGCCAAAACCGGCAAATCCAGCGCCCGCTCCAGGTCGTCGCGGCGGCGCACCATGCTGCTCTCCAGATATTCGAGCACGAACACGATCACCGCGCCCACCAGCAGGCCCAGCAGCGCCCCCGCCAGCGTATTGATCGTCAGGTTCGGGCTAATCTGCCCCCGGGCTGGCTCGTCGGGCAGCGAGGCCAGGACGCGATCTTCCTGCCGCGTCGTCTGGTTGGTTTCGTTATGAAACTCGACCAGTAAGTTACCCCATTCCCGCGCCACCCGGTCGGCGGTCGCCAGATCTGGCAGATCGACATCGATCTGGACGGTGAAGCGGCTGCCGTCGGCGATGATCGTCGCCTGCCCCTTCAGGTAGCCGGCCTCAAGATCCAGACTGAGCCGGTCGATGATCTCCTGAGCGCGTTCGGTGCTGTCGAGGTAGACGACGTAGGCGTTCATCACCTGGTTTGTCGCTTGTGCCAGCCCCAAATCGTTGCGCGAGGGCAGCACCAGCACCAATTGAGTCGCGCGGTAGACGGGCGGCAGGTTGCGGCTGAGCAGAAACGCGCTGCCCGCCGCCAGCACCGCCAGCAGCACCATAATCCAGCCCCGGCGCACCAGAATGCGCAGGTATTCGGTCAAATTCACGCAGAAAGCCCCTTTCGCCTTATGCTGATCCCGGCTGAGCCAGGCAAACCGCCCTGATTTTACCGCATCGCGCGCGTCCGCCTAGCGCGGATTGGCATGGATCGGTCATGGCGATGAGGGATCGGTGGGGTGTCCAGGGCGTTTCTACTCAATACGTCTGAGGAATCCATGCTAATTTAATATTCTGTATGAGGAATTGGTTAGACCAAAGTCGTTTTTAACATCAAATTTATATAAAGGGCCTATCCTGTGTGACGGTGCAGTTGCACACATCAACCACAAAAACGGAAAAAAGGAACATGAATAACTTGTTCTCCTCCCCTGACGGGAACGGCTTGGACCACGACGAAGACGCCAATCTGATGGAGTCGATGCAGTTCAAGTTCGTGTCGGAAGATTTCATCCGCGCTTTTGAACTGGGCCTGCCGCCTGTCAATCACGCTGAAATTGAAGCCGCGACCACACGCATTCTGCAAGCTGTGGGCGAAGACCCGGCTCGCGATGGCTTGCTGAAGACGCCCAACCGCGTCGCCCGCATGTATGACGAGCTGCTCAGCGGCTACCGCACCGACCCGGCCAAATTGATCAACGGGGCGGTGTTCGATGTCGATTACAACGACATGGTGATCGTCCGCGACATCGAATTTTCGTCGCTGTGCGAACATCACATGCTGCCCTTCATCGGGCGGGTGCACGTGGCGTACATCCCGAGTAAGCGCGTGGTGGGCCTCTCCAAAATCCCGCGCATCGTGGATATGTTCGCCAAACGTCTGCAAGTGCAGGAGCGCATGACCCGCCAGATTGCCGACTTCATCAACGAAGTGTTGGAACCGATGGGCGTAGCGGTTGTGGCGGAGGGCATTCACATGTGCTCAATGATGCGCGGCGTCAAGAAGGCCGATGCCAGCATGACGACCAGCGCGATGCTGGGCACCTTCAAGGAAGACAGCACCACCCGCGCCGAGTTCATGGCCCACCTGGGGCGCTCGAGCGTCCACCTCTAAGCTGCGCCCCCCTGCTCATCTGGCTTGATCATCCATGCGCAGTCATGCCTGTGTTCATCTGATACCGGTGATGCGGGTTTGCGCGCCGGGCCGCCGTTCCCCCGACGGCCCGGTTTTCATTGAGCTACCGCTCATTGAGCGCTGCTTGATCGCTTTCACCAATGGGTTGCTCTGGACGACAGCGCCGGAGTAAAGTATCGGGCACCGTCTGCAAAATTGCTTTGCTTCGCCTGAGGTTGCTGCGGGTGGCAAGCCGGCGCAAACACATCGGCCTGTATTATTAATTTACCGAATGCGTTATATAAACAGAAATTACATGAGAATGTAATTTACGGTTAGTTGCTTTTTTATCGAAACCTTTACACTCTCCTATCTCAGGCAACTGTATACTCAAAACGGCATGAGCCACAGTTACAGATCATTTGC
>JAADYY010000552.1 GCA_010092805.1 Chloroflexota bacterium
ATCTCACCCTCGGCGCTGTTTCTGCCGCTGCCGCCGCTGGCGAAGCTGCGCTTTGGGCTGGCTGGGGCGTTCGTCAAGCTGACCCCGTTCTGGCAGCCGCTGGAAACGGTCACGGCACATGCGTGGTTCATGCGCTATATGGGGCAGACGGCGTATGACAAATTCTTCCGCCCGCTGCTGATCGGCAAATTTGGTGTGGAATACGAGCGCGTCAACATGGCGTGGATGTGGGCGCGCGTCCATGCGCGGTCGCTGCGGCTGGGGATCTTTTCGGGCGGGTTTCAGGCATTCCTCGATGTGCTGGGCGAGCAGATCCAGGCGCAGGGCGCGACGATCCACCTGAATACTCGCGTCGAGCAGATTAGCCTCGTCGATGGCCGCCCGGCGCTGACGATCAACGGCGAAGCGGAGATCTTCGACCGCGTGATCGCCACTACGTCGCCAAAACTGCTGCTCAAGCTGGCCCCGGCGCTCCAGCAGACGAGTTACGCCGATCAACTGCGTGAGTTGAAAAGTATCGGCGCGCTGTGCGTGATCTTCGCGCTGAAAGATAGTCTGCTCACCGACGGCACTTACTGGCTGAATCTCCCCGCCACCAGCCCGGACAAACGCCAGACGCGCTTTCCGTTTCTGGCGCTTGTGGAGCACACCAATTGGCTGCCGCGCGAGCATTACGGCGGCGATCATATTGTGTACTGCGGCGATTATGTCGCGCCGGATCACGAATATTTCCAGCTCAGCGAGCAGGAACTCGCCGAGCGTTTTATGGCGACACTGCGCGAATTCAACCCAAACTTCCGCCCGGAGTGGGTGCGCAAGTGGTGGGTGTTCCGCGCGCCGTACGCGCAGCCGGTGCCGTATGTCAACCACAGCCAGCGCATCCCGGCATTGGCGACGCCGCTGCCGGGCGTTTACTGGGCGAGTATGAGCCAGGTGTACCCCTGGGATCGTGGGACGAATTACGCGGTCGAGTTGGGGCGGCGCGTCGCGGACATGATCCTTGATGACCGCAGCGCCGCCGCCGATCTCAGCGCTGAGTCGCCCACGACCCCGTCAGCGCCGACACCCTAGCCAGATCGCGATCGGGCAGGATCAGATAGACCAGTGTGTCACCGAAGCCATCGGTGCCCGCCTGCGCGAAGGTACGGTAGCCGGACTCTGGCGCGATGGCCCAACCGAGCGCGTCGCGCACCCCAGCGATGCTGCCCCACACTTTACCGATGGCGCCCGTCGGCGTGAAGCGGCCCGCTGGCGGGGTCAGCGCATCGGTGCGCGGGAGCAAGATATACGCCGATTCCGGGAAGACCTGCGCCACCCCAGAATTGTACAGCACGAACACCTCACCGGTGGCTTGCAGCGCCAGCATGAGACCGCCCTCGAAAGCCTGGACGTTGGCGCGCGTCTCGATGGGGTCGTTGGTTGGGCAGTCCGCGCGGTTGATTTGGCTGACGCCAAAGAAGAAATCGCCGGCCACGCAGGTTGGCGCGCCATCGAACGGCCCGAATCGTCGGGGCACCACCACCACCTCGCTGCGTGCTTCTGGTGAGGTGGTGGCGGAGACGATGAAGGTGCCGTCATCCGCGATCACGGTCACCACGTCGCCGCCAACGACGGGCACCAGCACGCCACTGCGCACCGACACAAACTCATCGCTCACCCAGCCGACGATGCCGAACGCATCAATGAGCCACCAGGTGCTGTCGGCGGTGCGGCCAATGGCCGGGTAGGTATCGCCCAGCCCCACCCGCGTGATCACCGCACCAGTGACCGTGCTGGGGGCGCTGCGCACATTCAGCGTTCCGGTGGTTACGGTGACAAACGGTTCAACAATCCGCTGCGCTGCGACCGCTGCGGTTGTCAGCAGCAGCAGGCAGATTAAACTGAAGATGAGTATACGTTTCACAATCCAACCTCTCAATTAGCATTCGCGGTCGAGACTCGTCGCAAAGATTAAATCCAGCATAACCCGAAGCGCGGCGCTGAATGATGAAGGCTTGGTTCGACTTGGGTTAGGCGAACGCTGGGCTGCGCTGGCGGCGTCCTGTGTGTGCTTATACGGGCAGTGCCATCCCGGTTTGACGGCTTTGTGACCGCCGTCCGTCGGTGATCCAACGCCCAAGCCCCCTACGGTGTATCTGTAGGCGCTGGGCCGCGCACGGTGGCGGCGGCTTCTGTCTGCGCTTGCAGCGTGGATTGGTCAAACGCCCCGAAGATCGCAGTGACGGTCGCATCGAACGGACTCAGCGTCCCCTGGGCAGCCGGTGGCTGAACAGCGGCGGTGGTCGGTGTCGCTGGGATGAATGTCGCCGTCGCGGTGGGCGGCACCGGGGTCGGTTCAGCTGCACTGCCGATCACACCACCGACGACGGGATTGGGCGGTGCGCCCGCCGCAGGCGGCGGAGTCGGGGTCAACCTGGGGAGTGTAACTGGGGCTTGGTCGTCCGGCAGTTCGTCCAACCCAATCCCGCGAATCGCGTTGGGGGGCAGCGTCGACAACCCGGCATAGGGGGGGCAACCGCCGGGCACCACCAACACAATCCCCGGCAGAATGAAATCCGGCGGTTGCAGGTTGTTGCGCTCGGCGAAACAGGTTAGCTCGACATCGTAGAACAGCGCGATGAGGTCGAAGATGTCGCCCGGTTGGGTGAGGAACGCTTGCTCGCCCGGTGCCAACGCTGTATCGGCGTCGAAGCGCTCCCCATCGCTGGTGAGCGGCGGGAACGGGAACTGGCCATATTCACCGCCCGGCGCGGTCGAGATGCGCAGCGGCTGCCCTGGGAACAGCAATTGGCCTGGTGCCAACTCGTTGATTTGCTGGAGGAGCAGCACCGAAACATTGAAGCGCTGCCCAATCGTATCGAGCGTGTCGCCGCGCTCGATGATGTAGATGTCCGGTGGGACAGGCGCTTCCGGGCGTGGGTTTGCCACCGGGGCGATGCCCGTATAGCGCGGGCATGTGTCGCTGATCGTCAGGATCTCGCCGGGGAAGATCGTGCCGGGCGTTGCCAATTCGTTCAGCTCGATCAGGCACACTAACTGTACATCGAAGCGGGCCGCGATGGCATCGAGGGTATCACCTGCCGCCACTTCGTACGTGACCGTCCCACTCAGCGGAGCGCCGGGGGCGGTATCCTCTTGGGCCAATACGATCCACACACTCAGGATCACAGTGCTCAACGCGGCCAACAGCAGGCCGCGCCGCAGGGGAACTCGCACAATCCAATCCATCAAACTTCCTCCGTTGCAAGCGCGTATACGATCTTAACACGAGGGCGAATTTCGCGCTGGTCATGGCCGCAGCCTGTCTCCCCCGCACAAGATCAATGATCTCAGCCACCGATTCCATCTATGATCTACGTCTACAATCTAACAGTACAATCTAACGGAGACAATCTAACCAAGTGCAGCCGTCTAACTGCGCAAACTCAAGCACCTGCCGGGTGAAACACACGAAACACGGCAATCGGCATTCACAGCATAACAGAGAGGAAATATTAATGAGGGCGTGTGGCTGATGCAGTTTGGGGTTCCACGAACGTTCTGGTACGGCTTGATCGGCGTGGTGGTGCTGGCGCTCATTGCGCGGGCGCTGCTGCTGGCGACGGGGACGGTTTCGTTTCATTCGGACGAGGCCGTCATCGCGTTGATGGCCCGGCACATTCTGGAGGGCGAACGCCCGGTTTTCTTCTATGGGCAGGCGTACATGGGCAGCCTGGATGCCTGGCTGGTGGCGGTCGGCTTCCGCCTGTTCGGCGAGTCGGTGCTGTCGATCCGGCTGGTGCAGTCGGCGCTGTATCTGCTGGTCGTGGCGACGGGGTATACGGTGGCGTGGCGGCTCTCGGCGCGGGTGGGCCTCGCGCTGATCGCTGGGCTGCTGCTGGCCGTCCCCACCACGCTGCTGGCCGTCTACACCACCGCGACGCTGGGTGGCTACAACGAGATTCTGCTGTTGGGCAATCTGGTGCTGCTGTTCGGCTGGGACGTCACCCACGAACACCGCCGATCTCTGTGGCGGTGGGCAGCGTTGGGGCTGGCGGCGGGCATCGGCTGGTGGTCTAACGGGCTGATCGTCGCGTTTGCGCTGCCCATTGCCCTATTGATCCTCGCTGACTTTTGGCGGCAGTTCCGCGCGGGCGAACGCGCGCTGCCCGGTTACCTCATTCCGGTGCTGATCGCGGCGGTGGGTTTCGTGATCGGCAGTGCGCCCTGGTGGGTCTTCAATTTCCAAAACGACTTCGCCGCGCTCAGTTTCTTGATCGGCGGGGCGGAGAGCAGCGAATTCGCGGGCACCGACATTGCGGCACCGCCGCTGCTGGATCGCCTGTTTGGGCTGGTGTTCCTCGGCCTGCCCACGCTGATCGGGCTGCGCTTCCCCTGGCACCCGGCGTATGTGCTGCCCGCGCTGGGCGTGATCGTTGTGGCCATCTATTTGATCGCGTTGTGGCGGTTTGTGCGGGTGCGCCCGGCGGACAGCCCGCTCAAGCCGGACGCCCGCCCGCTGCTTCTGGCGCTGACCGGGCTGCATTTGCTGATCTTCGTGGCATCGCGGTTCAGCAGCGACCCCACCGGGCGCTACTTTGTGCCGTTGGCCTTGCCCGCCGCGCTGCTGATCGCGGCATGGGCGGCGGCACAGCGGCGGCGGTTGGTGCAGGTGGGGATCGTTGCTGTCGTAATCGGCTATCAGCTTGCTGGGGTCGCCACCGCCGTGATCAACACGCCGCCGGGCTTGACGACGCAGTTCAACCTGGATACCCACATCCCTAACGATCACGATGCAGCCTTGATCGAATTTCTCGAAGCGCACGATCTCACGCGCGGCTACACCAACTACTGGGTATCGTTCCGCATCGCGTTTCTGAGCGACGAGCGCGTGCAGTACGCGGCCACGCTGCCCTATCTGCGCACGCTCACCTACACACCGCGTGACAACCGCTACCCCGCCTATCTTGAGGCTGCGGATCAAGCGGCGCGTGTCGGTTATGTCGTGTATACGACACCCGAGACGACCGCCGTTCGGGATCGACTCGAAGCGATGTTCGCGGCGCAGGGTGCCACCTACACCCGCGAACAGATTGGGCCGTATGTTGTCTACTACGATTTCAGCCCGCAGACGCCGCGCCCGCCGCTGCCGTTCCTCGGCGAACAGGACGCGGGGAGTCTTGACTGACGCCGCGCGGTGGCCTACGATTGCGCGCATGGATGCGCTTGCATTGGTGCTGGAGGGATGATGTGGCAGTGGGTGCGACGGCTTTTGGTTTGGTTGGTGATCGGGGTCGGCGCGGCGGCGTGCGCAGCCACACCTGAGGTTGTCGACCTCCCGACGCTGATGGTGCTGCCGAGTGTGACGCCCACCGCGACCGCGACCGCGCCGAGCACGGTGACGACGACCGCCTCGACGACGCCGCCGCCCACGGGGCGGACGACGCGCAGCGGCGCCGCGATCACGG
>JAADYY010000095.1 GCA_010092805.1 Chloroflexota bacterium
TGCCCGCATTATCTTGTTCTAACCGAAGATGATGTCGAGCGCATCGGGGCGGCGGCGAAGTGCGCCCCGCCGATCCGATCTGCCGATGAGCAAGCAGCGCTGTGGCGATTACTGCTCGCCGATCAGATTCCGATGATCGCGTCGGATCATTCGCCCGCACCCGCCGATCTCAAGCAGGGGGATGATTTCTTCGGCATCTGGGGCGGCATCGCTTCGTGTCAATCGACGCTGCCGCTGCTGCTGACTCACGGCTATCATCAGCGCGGCATGACGCTGCAACAGCTTGCGGCGGTGACTTCTGGCAACGCAGCGGCACGCTTTGGCCTTGACTCAAAGGGGGTCATCGCTGAGGGTGCGGACGCCGATTTGGTGCTGGTGGATCTCGATGCCCGTTCTATGCTCGCGGCGGAGGATCTGGCATATCGGCATCCGATCAGCCCATATGTGGGGATGACGCTCCGTGGGCAGGTGCGGCAAACCTGGGTTAGGGGAAAACTGGTTTATGGGACGCTTGACAACGCACGTGCTTGACATCTATCACGGGCGACCGGCGGCACAGATGCAGATCGAGCTGTGGCGGCTGACCGACTCGCGCCAACAAATCGCCGTCGTGAAAACCAATGATGATGGTCGCTGTGATGCGCCGCTGCTGGCGGGTGAGGCGCTGATGGCTGGGGAATATGAACTGGTTTTTCACGTGCGGGCCTATTTTCAGCGTTTCGCTGGGCGTGAAGACGCCTCACCGTTCCTGGATCGAGTGCCGGTACGCTTCACGATCTTCGACGCTGCGCAGCATTATCATGTGCCGCTGCTGGTTTCGCCCTGGGCGTATCAAACGTATCGCGGCAGCTAGCTACTGCTTGTCTTGTGATTAGGCGCACGCCGGACGGGCGGGTGACTCGGCTAAGCTGCTGGGGCGGTAACCTGGTGTGGATGACGACATCACCAAGCCGTACAATCCACACCAGCACACCAGATGGTGGACACCCGTGCAGGCATCTCAGCGGAGCACCTGAATCACGTCATCATGATGCGCCATAACCGCTAATTCGGATGCACGGTCTCGCCGCGCCACAGATTCACGAGCGCACGCGCTTTGTCCGAGAAGCGGCGGTCGAACTCGCGATAGTAGAGCAGCATTTCTTTAGATTCGATCTCAATGCCAGTCTGCTGCTTGATTGCGGCGGATTCTGCCGCGAATTCAGCATCGCTGATTTGCGTTTCGGCGATGGCAACCAGCAGATCATTCGACCCAGCACCCTCTGAAAACTGCTCTTTCCTGCGCCACGCCACGCTATCTGGCACGAGGTCGCTGAAGGCCTGGCGCAGCGCCCACTTTTCCGTTTGCGTGTCCGGGTGGATTTTCAGCGATTTCGGTACACGCATGGATTGCCGCACAAAATCCACATCAAGGAAAGGCACGCGCGCTTCGATACTGTGCGCCATCGTCATGCGGTCACAGCGCTGCAAGTTGCAGTTGTGTAGGCTGGCCGTCAGTGCGATCAACTCGTCAGACAGCGTGTCTTCGTCATCGAAGCCCTTCAGATAGTGATAGCCCGCGTACAACTCGTCCGCACCTTCCCCGGTGAGCACCACGGTCACGTATTCGCGCGTCATTTTGGCGAGGAAATAGTTGGGGATGGCGCTGCGCACCAACGATGGATCGAACGACTCCAGATGGTAGATGACTTTGGGCAGTGCGGCTAGAATTTGGTCTACATCATAAATATACTCGTGATGCTGCGTGCCCAGCATGTGCGCGACGGCGCGTGCATTTTCGAGATCCTTGCTGCCTTCGACGCCGACGGCGAACGAATGTACATTCGGAATATCCTGTGCGACGATGGCCGCGATGATCGTGCTGTCCAGACCACCGCTCAGGTACACACCCAACGGCACATCGGACATCAAACGCTTGCGGACAGCGCGCGTCAAGTTTTGCCGAATGTCATCTAACGAAGGGATTGGATCGTCGGCTGTACCTTCCGCCAACCCCTTCAGATCGAAGTATTGCACGAATTCGCCGTCATGATAGTAGTGGCCGGGCGGGAACTCATGCAGTTTGTCGACGATGTGGTGTACGCTCTTGATCTCGGAAGCGAAGTACAGGGTGTCACCCTGCCAGCCGTAGTAAAGCGGTTTGATGCCCAGCGGATCGCGCGCGAGGTAGATCGAGTCTGTGTCCGCGTCATACAGGGCAAATGCGAACATGCCATCGAGACGTTCCACCGCGCGCGGGCCATACTGTTGGTAAAGCGCAATGATGACTTCACTGTCACTGTTAGTTTGGAAGGGATAGTCGGGCATGTGTTGGCGGATCTCGCGGTGGTTGTAGATCTCGCCGTTGGTGATCAGATGATAGCGTCCTTCCGGTGATTGCAGCGGTTGCTGCCCGTTTTCCACATCGACGATGGCCAGGCGAGTATGCCCCAGCACGAGATCGTTGAGGTGTAGCGCGTCCTGATGATCCGGCCCGCGGTGGGCCAGTAATTCCAACTGTTGCTGTAACGAAATTTGCGTTTCACCGCCGTACGCACCCAGTATCCCACACATTGCTCGACGTCACTTCCTATCTAATTCAACAGTGTTTGCTATATTATACCCTATTACAAAGCCTCAATTCTGGATTTGCAATCCGCGCGGGGTGAGGACAAACTCGATCCGTCCCAACACATAATCGATCAAGATCGCCAGAAGCGCCGCCGGGATGGCCCCCAGCAAGATGAAAGCATCGATTGTCATCGACAGGCCGCTGGTGATGGGGGTGCCCAACCCGCCAGAGCCGACAAATGCGCCGAGCGTCGCGGTACCGACGTTGATCACCATACTCGTCCGAATACCGGCCATGATCACGCTGCTGGCGATGGGCAGTTCAATCTGGAACAGGATCTGTGATGGGGTCATGCCCATGCCACGCGCTGAATCGATGATAAAGTCGTCCACCGCCTCCAGCCCGGCAATAGTATTGCGCAAGACGGGCAGCAACCCATACGCGACTAACGCGATGATCGCTGGCCAGAAGCCAAACCCGATGATCGGGGCCATGAATGCGACAATCGCAATCGTTGGGATGGTTTGCCCGCTGTTAACGAGGTTGTTCACCAACGGCAGGATTTCGCGGAAATTTTCACGTGTGACGATAACCCCAAAGGTAAGCCCTGCCGAGATCGTGATCAGCGAAGAGACAAACACCAACTCCAGATGTTGAGCGGTGAACTCGATGACCGTCGCGTTGGGGTGGACAAGCTGATTGCTGGTTGGGAAGATCGAGCCAAGGACATAATCCCACAGGGGTTCGTGTCCGTAAATTGACCAGAATAGTAAGAATACCCCCGCCACCCGCACCAGCGGACGCACAAGCTTATCGCTGGTATGACGCAGGAAGATGAACAGCAGCAGCTCGATGATGGCGAATGCCAATGTGAAGATGAACAGCGGTACATCCGTATCGATTGGCACGATCTCCAGGATGGTGTCTGGGCTGCCGACGATGCTGAACAACCACAAATTAGGTTCCAGGCTAGCGCGGGGGTGGAACTCGTTGAGCGCGTCCTGAACCCGGTTGATCACCTGACTCTCAACGGCACCATCACGATAGGTCACCACCAGACTGTCTGGGTTGAGCGTCAGGGCTTGGATGGATGTGGCATCTTCGATGAGAAACTGCGCCAGCGCCGAGCCGTTTTGGGCTTCATCGCGCGAGGCATACACTTCTTGGGTGCCTTCCGGAATGAGCGTGGGGACATAGCGCCCATAACGCCACGTCTCATCCGTCGTGGTGAACACCAATGTATTTTCGGCGTCGCCCGCAACTTCCCCGGTGATATTGGCCTGATCATTCAGCACAGCATTGAAGATCGGGCGCTCCGAGCGCCGCACCATGAGATCAGGCTCGAAGTCGTTGTCGTAAACGATGGTGATGGTCTGCGGGGTGACGGTCACTTCGGTGACATCAGGGATATTGGCAAACAGCGCGGCAGCCACCGGATCATCGGTGTCTGGGCTGTAAGTGCCTGCCGCCGCCTCGGTGGAGACTTCTGGCACCACATTGTATTCAAATGTACCCGCGACAATCTCGAGCTGGACGGTGTTGTCGCCCTCGGCGGGCTGGGCCAGCAGTTCGAAATCGCCGGGGAAGCGCTGGCGGTCGCGCAGTGTCACGACCTGCGTGCTAATCATAAGCAGCAGCCCGCTGACCACCAGCCAAATCAGGGCTGCCCAGGGCATGCGAAGTGTGCTGTCTGTTGAGCGTGTGCTATTCGCGGCTGCCATTACACACGCTCGGTGGTTTCAGGGATGGTGGTTGGGTTGTAAGAGGCCAAGTCTTCCAGCGCGTGGAGCCGGATGGTACCGATCAATTTGCCCCGCCGATCCACGACTGGGGTGATGCGGAACCCACGCGCGACCATCGCGCTCAGGGCTTCGCGGGCAGTGGCATCTTCGCGTACGGAAATATCGACCCAGGGCGCTTCGTACATGGCGTCAATGAGTGATGTATTGCCGCGCAGCCCCTCTCTGTCGACCCAGCCCTTCAGCACATGGTCTTCGCGATCCACGATGAATACGGAATTCACACCATACTCACGGAAGTACTCCGCCGCTTCCTCGACGCTGGAGTCCAGGGTGCAGAAGGGCGGATCGGTTTCCATCAAGCTGTTGACGCGCACCAACCCCAGGCGCTTGAGCGCGCGGTCTGTGCCCACAAAATCACGCACAAAGCGATCAACCGGGTGGGCGAGGATGGTATCGGGAATGTCATACTGCACCAGCCGCCCATCGCGCATGATGGCGATACGATTGCCCATCTTGATGGCTTCGTCGATGTCGTGGGTCACGAAGATGATCGTTTTGCCGACCCGCGCTTGAATCTGCAGAAACTCAGCCTGGAGGATCTCGCGTGTGATCGGATCGACAGCGCCGAACGGCTCGTCCATCAGCATGATCGGTGGATCTGCGCTGAGCGCACGGGCAACGCCGACGCGCTGCTGCTGCCCGCCGGAAAGTTGGCGCGGGAACTTGTCGCGGCTGATGTCGGGGTCCAGGCCGACCAGTTCCAGCAGTTCGTCGACACGCCGCCGGATGCGCTCTTCGTCCCACTTCAGCAGGCGCGGCACGATGGCGACGTTGTCGGAGACGGTCATATGCGGCAGCAGCCCGATCTGCTGGATGGCGTAGCCAATTTGCCGCCGGAGTTCCTCGGCTGGCATTTCGGTGTTCGGCTGGCCGTTGATGAGGATCTCGCCGCTGGTGATGCTGACGAGCCGATTGACCATCCGCATCGAGGTGGTTTTGCCGCAGCCCGAAGGGCCAATGAGGACGCA
>JAADYY010000096.1 GCA_010092805.1 Chloroflexota bacterium
GCAAGTGCGGCTGCTTGCCCAAACCGAAAATGTCGGCTTCACACGCGGGAACAACATCGGCTTGGCAGCAGCGAGAGGCCGCTATTTGCTGCTGCTCAATCCCGATACGGAAGTCCTCGGCGACGCGCTGCGGCAGATGACCATCTATCTCGATAATCACCCGGATGTTGGAATCATCGGGCCGCATACACTTAATACCGACGGCACCACACAATCGACTCGACGACGCTTCCCTACGCTGGCGACCGCGTTCTTTGAGAGCACCTGGCTTCAGCCTTACGCCCCGAAGCGGCTGCTCGATCACTACTACGTCAACGATGCGCCCTACAACGCCACGCTTGATGTCGATTGGGTGCAGGGGTCGGCGCTGATGTGCCGCCGTGAGGTCTACGCACAGATCGGCGACCTTGACGAAGGCTACGTCATGTACTCGGAGGAGTTGGATTGGTGTCGCCGTGCCAAAGCCGCTGGCTGGCGCGTGATCTACCTGGGCAGCGCGCAGATCATTCATCATGGCGGCAAAAGCACCGATCAGGTCGTCGCGCGCCGCCACATCCATTTCCAGCAGAGCAAACTGCGCTACTTCCGCAAATATCACGGCCTGCTGGTTGCGCAGAGCTTACGCCTGTTTTTGCTGCTCAATTACATCTGGCAGATCGCGCTGGAAGCTGGCAAAAGATTGCTGGGGCACAAGCCAACCCTGCGCCGTGAACGCATTCGAGCCTATTGGCAGGTGCTGCGCTCTGGGCTGCGTGTGACGTGAGGCTTCCGTAATGCGGATCGGGATTGTCACAGGCGAATATCCGCCAATGCAGGGTGGAGTCGGCGCGTACAGCCGCATTCTGGCCCACATGCTCCGCGAGCAAGGGCACACCGTCTATGTGCTCAGCCGGGCAGAAACACACGACGATACAATCTCGCTCACCAACACGATCACGCGCTGGGGGCCGCACAGCCTACGGATCGCCCGGCGCTGGGCGCAAGCGCACAACCTTGACATCGTCAACTTGCAATTTCAGACCGCCGCTTACACGCTGTCGCCCTGGATTCACTGGTTGCCCGACGCGCTCGATCACCCGGTCGTGACGACGTTTCACGATCTGCGCTTTCCCTACCTGTTTCCGAAAGCCGGGCCGCTGCGCGATTGGATCGTGATGCGCTTGGCGCGCCGTTCAGCGGGCGTGATCGCCACCAACCACGAAGATCATGCGCGGCTGGATCACCTGCCCTGCACCGCCCTGATCCCGATTGGCAGCAACATTCGCGCCGCACTCCCCGCAGCGTTTGATCGCGGGTATTGGCGTGCCCAAGCGGGAGCCACACCCGGAGATTTTCTGCTCGCTTACTTCGGCCTGATCAACCGCAGCAAGGGGATCGAAACGCTGCTGGAGAGCCTGGCCGCGCTGCATAAGGCCTCGATCCCGGTGCGTTTGGTGATGATCGGGGCGGGTGCGGGCAGCAGCGACCCGACCAACCGCACATATATTGCAGAGATCGAAGCGCTGATCGAGCGCTTGGGGTTAAGCGCCATCATCCACCAAACGGGTTATGTCGATAACGAAGCGGTGGCCGCCTATCTCTCCGCCGCCGATGTGGTGGTGCTGCCCTTCACCGACGGGGCGTCGTATCGGCGCGGCAGCTTGATGGCCGGCCTTCACTACGGCTGTACGATTGTCACCACAACGCCGCACATCCCCATTCCAGGGTTCCGCGACGGCGACAACCTGCGCTGCTTCCCAACCGGAGACAGCGCCACCCTCACCGCGATTCTGCGCGAATTGTTCGAGACGCCCGAACACCGTGAGCGTCTACAAGCCGGAGCGCGACAGCGCAGCACTGAGTTCGAGTGGCCCACCATCGCCGCGCAGACGACGACTCTGTTCGAGCGCATCCTGGGGGCTGCGCAGTGATCGCCGAAACGCACATCGACGCCCGCCCGTTAGCACCCCGAATCGAGCGTCGTCTCCTGGCGGTGATCCTGGCCGCCTATCTGATCCTGGCGACGACTTACGCACTGACCACGCCGCTGTTCGAGGCTTCGGATGAGCTGTGGCACTACCCGATGGTGCAGTATCTGGCGGAAAATAATCTACAACTGCCAGTGCAGGATTCCAGCGTGGTGACAGCGTGGCGTCAGGAAGGCAGCCAGCCGCCGCTCTACTATCTGATCGCCGCTGTGATCACAGGCGGCATCGATACCAGCGACCTACACTTGATTCGGCGCATCAACCCGCACGCCGATATTGGCTTGGTGCGCCCGGATGGCAACGTCAACATGGTCGTGCATCGCCCAGAGATGGAGGCGTTCCCCTGGTCGAATGCGGCGCTGGCGGTGTACATCACACGCTTCTTCTCGATTACGCTCGGCCTGGGCACGGTGATCGTCACGTATGCGCTGGCGCGCCGCATCTTCCCGCAGCAGCCAACCATCTATCTCGGCGCAGCGGCGCTCAATGCCTGCCTGCCGATGTTCCTGTTCATCAGCGGGTCGGTCAACAACGACAACCTGTCGAATCTGCTGGGCAATCTGCTCACCCTGCTGATCGTCATGCTGATCAGCGCGCAGGCGCGGCCCCGCCTACGCCTCTACGTGATTATCGGTGTGGTGACCGGCGCGGGCTTGCTGGCAAAGCTCAACATCGGCTTTCTGATCCCGTTGGTGGCGCTCGCCCTGCTGATCGTCAGCCTCCGCCTGCGCGATCCGCGACCGTTCGTGATCGGTGGGTTCGTCTCTGGTGGCCTCACCATTCTCATCGCGGGCTGGTGGTATCTGCGCAATGTTCAGCTTTACGGCGACCCGACCGGCCTCAATGTCTTTCTGGAGATTGTCGGACGGCGCTTGGTGCCCGCCAACGCCGCGCAGCTCTGGGCCGAACGTCACAGCTTCACGCAAGCGTTCTGGGGGTTTTTCGGCGGCGTCAACGTCCCACTGCCTGACGCGGTCTACCTGATCTTTAA
>JAADYY010000097.1 GCA_010092805.1 Chloroflexota bacterium
ATGAGCGCCGGGCAGCCCATTCACGGTACACTATCGTGACCATCATCGTTGACAAGCCACCCACAGAGAGCACACGGAGACCCCCTCATGACTCATCTCGTCATCATCGGCGGCAGTGACGCCGGGATCAGCGCCGGGCTGCGCGCCCGCGAGATCGACCCCACCAGCCGGGTCACGATCATCGTTGCCGACCGCTTCCCGAACTACAGCGTGTGCGGCATCCCGTACTATTTCAGCCGCGAAGTCCCCGATTATCACAACCTGGCGCACCGCACCGCCGACGACATCACCGCCAAGGGCATCGATCTGTTGTTGGCGCACACCGCCCAGCACATCGACCCGGCGGCCAAAACCGTCAGCGCCGTTGATGAGGCCGGGCAGCAGCGGACGATCCCTTACGACAAACTCGTGATCGGCACCGGGGCCGACGCGATCAAGCCAGCGATCAGCGGGATCGATCTGGAAGGGGTGTTTCTGCTGCGGACGATGCCCGATACGCTGGCGATCGATGCCTACATGGCGGCGCGGCAGCCGCAGTCCGTCGCGATCATCGGCGGCGGCTACATTGGCCTGGAAATGGCCGAGGCGCTCACCGAACGCGGCCTGCAGGTGACGCTGCTGGAACGGTCGGCGACCGTGCTCAAGACGCTCGATGCCGAACTCGGCGCGCTGGTGCAAGCCGAACTGACGCGGCGCGGCGTCGCCGTTCATCCCCGCATCGATGTCACGCAGATCGCGCGGGACGGCGAAGCGCTGCGTGTCCGCGGGGCGGACGGCTTCAGCCGGGCGGTCGATATGGTACTGGTGTCGGTCGGCGTCACGCCGCAGACGGATCTTGCGGCGGCTGCCGGGATCGAACTGGGGCTGCGCGGCGCGATCAAAGTCAACCCGCAGATGGCGACGAATCAGCCGGGCATCTACGCGGCGGGCGACTGCATCGAGACGTGGCATCGGCTGCTGAACGAATACACCTATCTGCCGCTGGGGTCAACGGCGCACAAACAGGGGCGCGTCGCGGGTGAAAACGCCGTCGGGGGTGCGGCGACCTTCGCGGGCACGTTGGGCACGCAGGTCGTCAAAATCTTCGATCTGGTGGCGGCGCGCACCGGTTTGCGGGATGACGAAGCGCAGGCCGCCGGGTTCGATCCGCTGTCGATCACGTTTGCGGCCACCGATCACAAGATCTACTACCCCGGCGCGCACGAACTCGCGTTCCGCATCACCGGGGATCGGGCGAGTGGGCGCTTGCTGGGCGCGCAGATCGTGGGGCACAAGCACGGCGCGGTCGCCAAGCGCATCGACATCTACGCGGCGGCGCTGTATCACGGCATGACCGTCAGCGGCGTGAGCGACCTGGATTTGAGCTATACGCCGCCGCTCGGCAGCCCCTGGGACGCGGTGCAAATGGCCGCGCAAGCCTGGGAAGCCGCCGCCCGCGTCACGGCCTGAGCGCGCCATGCGAGATTACGTTGTAATATAGGAATGGTTGATACAATCTGAGTTAGCATTGAAGATTCGAGAGGACAGGTCATGGCCGTCAGCACCGTAGATACCCGCCCTGAGGAGCGCAAGATCGTCAAATGGACGCTGCTCTTCACGAGCACCTTCACCGTCATGGCCGGGGCCATCGTCTCGCCCGCCCTGCGCGATATGCAAGTCGCCTTCGCCGCCGTCGAAAATGTCGATTTCTGGGTGCGGCTGGTGCTCACCGTCCCGGCGCTCTTCATCGTGATCGGTGCGCCGGTCGCCGGGTGGATTGTGGATCGCTACGGGCGCAAGCGGCTGCTGCTGTTTTCGACGATCCTCTATGGGATCGCGGGCGGTTCCGGCTTGATCGCGCCGACGCTGCCGCTGATTCTGGTGGGGCGGGCGCTGCTGGGCATCGCCGTCGCTGGGCTGATGACGAGCGTCACGACGTTGATCACCGATTACTACACAGGCGAGCGGCGTCCGAAGTTTCTGGGCCTGCAGGCGGGGGTGATGGGCTTCGCCAGCACCATCGCGCTGACGGTGAGCGGTATCGTCGTCGCGCTGAGCTGGCGCGCGCCGTTCGGGATCTATCTGCTGGCGTTTGCGGCTGCGCCGCTCGTCGCGCTGGTGCTGTACGAACCGAAACGGCCAGCCACGCCGCCGGTGTCACCGCCGCTGGCCGATCCCGGTGACTGCATGGCCGAGATCGAGCGCTGCAAGGCCGACCCCGAACCGCCGCGCGAACAAACGCCCGTCGGGTTGCTGGCCTTCATCTACGGCACACTGGTGATCGTGCAGATCGTGTTTTACCTCATCCCGGTCGAATTCTCATTTTACCTGAACGCCCTCGTGGGGGCGGAGGGGGGCGAAGCCGGGCTGGCGTTGGCGGCGATGACGCTGTTTTACGCCATCGGCTCGCTGAGTTTTGGGCGCTTCATCGAACGCTTCAGCCACATCCAAATCCTAACGGTGGCGTTGGCGCTGGTGGGGCTGGGCTACCTGGCGATTGGGTCGGCGTCCGGGTGGCTGCTGGTGATCATCGGGCTGCCGGTGGCCGGGTTTGGCCTGGGGATCACGGTGCCGAACCTGAACGTGTGGGTCGCCAACAGCGTCCCAGATGCGCTGCGTGGGCGCGCGCTGGGCCTGTTCGCCACGTCGCTGTTTTTGGGGCAGTTCCTCTCGCCACTGGTCGCCCAGCCGATCACGCTGGCGAGTTCAGCGAGCACGACCTTCGCGCTCGCTGGGCTGACGTTGCTGGTGGCGGCGGGCATCCGCGCGCTGATGATGCTGGCGCTGACGCACCGCCCGGCGTGGATCGCGCGGCTGTTTTGAGCGGCAGCTATTCGCTGGCGACCTGCGCCGGGAACACATCGAAGACGTGTAGGTTCAGCACCTGCGACAGCGCCTCAAACGCTTGCAGCCCGCGTATGCTGTGACCGACCTTGCTCAGCGGCGGCGAAAAAGTGGCGATGCCCAGCCGCCCCGGCACCACGCCTAAAATCCCGCCGCTGACGCCGCTTTTGGCTGGCAGCCCCACGCGATACGCCCACTCGCCGGATGAGTCGTACATGCCGCAGCTATACATCACACTCAGCACGTCGCGCACATACTCTTTTGAGAGCGCACGCGCGCCCGTCGTCGGGTTGACGCCGCCGTTCGCCAACGTCGCCCCCATATGCGCCAGATCAACCGCATTGACCAGCAGCGAACACTGCTGATAGTACAGGTGCAGCACATCATCGATTCTGCCGCGCAGCGCGCCCGACGACCGCATCAGGTGTGCAATCGCCCGGTTGCGGTGATCGGTCTGGAACTCATACGTGAACGTCGGCGCATCCACCGACAGCCGCCGCCCGGCGTACTGGCTGCAAATCTGAATCACGCGGTTGAGCATGTCGGTGAGATCTTCGCCGTTGATGAGATCAGCAACGGCAATCGCCCCGGCGTTGACCATCGGGTTGAAGGGGCGTCCGGTTGTTTCTTCCAGAAAGATGGCGTTGTAGCGGTGGCCGGTTGGCTCCACCCCAACGCGCGCGAGCACCTCGTCGCGGCCATGATCTTCGAGCGCGATCCCGTAGGTGAAGACTTTGCTAATCGATTGGAGCGCGAGCTGCTGCGTATCGTCGCCCGTTGAATAGACATCGCCATTGATGGTGACGAGGGCGATGGCCAAGCAGTCCGGTGCCACCCCGGCGCGCTGGTTGGTCGGGTAGACGCTGCCTGCAATTTCCGTGCGTTGGCACTGCGCAAGGATCGTCTCGATGGTTTGCTGAAGGTCGGTCACAAGCGGCCTCGCTTAATGGAAGGTTATTGGGATGGGGTTGCCAGAGTCCGTCACGCTCAAGGAGCGCTGCAAAGCGTACCGCGTCCGCTCGCCCCGCGTCAATACAGCATTTAGCGTCCCCGGGGTAATCGCTCCAGGTTTGTTCTGCGGTTTTGGTCGTTGGTGGCCCGGTATCGCCTTCAATCGCCCAGCGCCGCAGGCACGGTCGCCAGTGGCTTCTGGAGCGGGGGAACGCGGGGGTGAGTGCCAGTGCCCCAATCTATTTTGAAGCGATTGCCTTGCCCCACCCCCTGCAATCGTGGACAATGCGCCGATTCATGGGTATGCTAGCAGTCTATCTTTAAGCTGCATAATGTCTTTGAGGATCGA
>JAADYY010000553.1 GCA_010092805.1 Chloroflexota bacterium
ACCTGCCCACTGACCAACGTCCCCAGCGTGATCGCAAACGCCGTGATCTGCGGCAGGATGGCGTTGCGGATCATGTAGCGGTAGAGCACGTAAAACGGCTTGAGGCCCTTGGCGTAGGCGAGCTGCATGTAATCCTCGCCCTCCACCGTGATCATCATGCCGCGCATACCCAGCGCCCAGTAGCCGAAGCTCACCAACACAATCGAAAGGGCAGGCAGCGTGCCGTGATAAATGACACTGCCGATAAATTCGAGGTTCAGCCCCGGCAGGATATTGGTTTTGTCGTAGGCCTCGCCCGGCGGGAACCAGTTGAGCACAAACGCAAAGATATATAAGAGCAATAACGACGCCAGAATCGACGGGATGGAGGTGAAGACCATCGTCATGGGGATGAACCATTTGACCGCGCGCGGCGTGTGCCGCCAGATCAAGATGGCCCCCAGGAAATTCCCCAGGAAGAAGGTGATGAACATCGCCACCACCAGCAGCCCAATCGTCCAGGGCAGCGCACGCGCGATGATCTCGCCGACAGGCGTCGGGAAGGCCTTGATCGAGTAGCCGAAATCGAACGTGATCAGGTTGCCCAGGTAGCGGATGTACTGCACACCCACCGACTCATCGAGGCCGAAGCGCGCCCGCCACCCATCGATGATGGCCTGCGAGTCTTCGACATCGCTGCCTTCCGCCTGCATCGCGCCGACCATCGCGGTGATCGGATCACCGGGGGCGAGGCGCGGGATGAAAAAGATCAATGTGGCGGCGAACCAGATGGTCAAAAAAAAGATGCCTAAACGCCGCAGCAGATAAGCGCGCGGGATCTTGCCCATAGTGTCCTCTAATAATACTCTTTGTGATCAACAGGGTGAGCAATCGCTGCTCACCCTGCTGAAATCACACGTGCTGACAATACGTAAGTCGGGGGTTACCCGGCCCGCTCGATATTGTGGATGATCTGGTGCGCGCTGTTCCACCAGAACGCCGGATGGTTGAAGTTATTTTCGGTCGTCGGCCAGCCCGTCCAGAAAGTGGTGGTGAAGGGCAGCAGCTTCGTCGCCTGCACCAGCGGGATGATCGGGGTTTCGGCGTCGATCAATGCGTAAGCTTCCACCACCAGGTCAACGATCTGCGGGTCGCCCAGCGGCAGCGTGCCGATTTCCTCAACAATCGCGGTGTACGCGGCGGTGCCCTCGGTATCCCAGCGGCCCGTGTTGTTGATGCCCGGTGCCGGCTCGCCGACCGGGGCGACGAAGCGGCTGGTGTAGCGGTTCATGGAGGCCCAGGGTTCGTTCACCGAAGCGCACGACAGCCAGCCGTAGGTGACTTCGTAATCGCCGGTGGGGGCAGCCGACCCCCAGAAGGTCGAATTGTCGACCGGGCGCGCCGCCGCATCAATGCCCGCATCGATGAACTGCTCCACCACCACATCAACGGTGTTGGTGTATTCGGTGCTCGCGTTGTTCACCAGCACGTTCAGGGTCAGGCGTTCGCCATCACGCTCGTAGAAATCGCCGTTCAGCGTCCAGCCTTCGCCCTCGATCAGGGCCTGCGCGGCTTCAACATCGGCGTTCAGCGGCAGGCCAAAGCCCGCTTCCACAATCGCGTCGATGTACGGATCCATCGCGCCATATTCCACGAACATCGAGCGCGATGGCTGCGTGGTGCCCTCGTACGCGAAATCGATGATCTCTTCGCGGTCAACGATCAGGCTGAGCGCGCGGCGCATGTTCGGGTTATCCCAGGGCGCGACGGTCGTGTTGATGTCCAACTGACGCGGGCACGGGTCGGCCCAGGCGTACGGCAGGTCGCTCTCCCAGGCGCTGACGTTCGGGTTGCGCTCCTGGATGGTCTCGAACGCGATCAGCGAAACGCTGTTGGCGATGTCCACCTCGTCGTTCGAGATCAACTGCACGCGCGTATCTTCTGTGGTGGTCGACAGCCAGATCAGGCGCAGCGGCTCCGGCAGATCCAGGAAGCCAGTCTCCGCGCCCCACCAGGAATCGTCGCGATCCCAGACGAAGCGAGTGGTCGCGGTGCGGGTGAGGGTGTACGGCCCGGTGCCAATTGGCCAACCCTGTTCCTCATCGAAGAAGGTGAAGGTCAGCGCGTCCTGCCCCGCCCAGATGTGCTCCGGCATGATCAGCAGGCTGTTGGTGTTGCGCACGGAGAAGTAATCGAGCTGGAAGCGCGGGTTCGGCGCGGTGAGGTTGAACTGCACCGTCAGGTCATCGACCTGCTCGACGCTTTCGACCCACTGCTGCATATCAACCGCGTTCAGCAGCGTCGCGGTCTCGTCGGCCAGCAGCATCTCGATGGTGAAGACGACATCTTCGGCGTTGAATGCCTCGCCATCCGACCACGTGACGCCTTCACGGAGGGTCAGCGTCCACACGTCCAGCGTGTCGTTCGGCGTGAAACTCAGCCCCAACCAGGGATCGATCATGCCGGATTCATAGTTAAGGATGAACAGCGGCTCCCACATTGCCTGATGCGCGCCGTTGCCGCGGTTGGTGCTGCCCGCAGGCGTGAACGGGTTGTAGTTGTTCGGGTCGGTGACGGTGCGGTCGAAGTCGAAGATCAGCGTGTCTTCGCGGGGGACGTCTTGCGCCATCGCGGTCATACTCACGACCGCCAACAGCCCAATGACCAGAAGAACCAGACCTACTTTAAGTTTCATCGTCGTTTTATCCTCGTCGTAAATGCTGTACAAACTAATATCGATTCAGCTCCCCGGCAAGATCGCCAGGGTTTGCCCGCGTCGGCACGGACGGGCGCGCTGACGGCACCCAGGCATGTTCATCCGGCGCTTAATTAACCAGGTTCGTGCAGGATTTGTGCAAGCAAGTGTGCAAGCAAAGTTGAATGGCGCAGTCGAGGATTCAACTGCGTACACAGGAC
>JAADYY010000554.1 GCA_010092805.1 Chloroflexota bacterium
ACATTATCCCCGGCGAAACCACCTGGCGTGATGCCCTTACCATCCTTGAGGATGATACCTCCCTGGCCAATATCGAACAGCAGCAGAGCGAAGAAAGCGGTGCCGTAGCCATTGAATGGGCGCGGGCGGATGGCGCGCCGTGCTGCCAATTAGGGTCTGAGGACGGCGACGTGGTGAATTTCATCTTTTTGCGCACCACGCCAGACATTTCCTTCGGTGAAGCGATTGATGTCATTGGCTTCCCAAGTTATTTGGTCGGGACGCCGTTCTCCGAAGACCAGGCGATCATGAACCTCATTTACCCAAATATTCCGCTGGTGCTTTACGTGTTTGTTGCGGGCGAAACTGGCGATATTCAAAGGGCCAGCGAAATCATCGGTATTTTGTACCTGACCGAGGACGACATGGAGCGGTTGCTGGATACGGCAGAACCCGGACTGCATGTGTGGGAAGGGTTTGAATCGTACCAGTATTATGACGAAGGCGAGTTCGAGATCACACCGATTCCGACAATCACACCCGCTGAAGATGGCGAGTGATATGGTGTATAAAAGTCAGCCGGAAAGACAAGTTGAGGAGCGGGGAAACACATGAGTGATATGAGCGAAGAAACGCAAGTGAACCAGCCCACCTCGATTGATGATTTGCGCGTGGCAATGGAACTGCGCGGCAAGGTCAAAAACATCGAGTTGTTCGGCGCATTCTTGGATATTGGCGTGGGTAAGGATGCGCTGCTGCACATTTCCCAGCTTGGGAACCCGGATGTGCGCAACGTTGAGGATGTCGTTTCGGTGGGCGATGAACTCACCGTCTACATCCTGAAGGTGGAGCGCGAGACGGGCCGGGTGGCGCTCTCGATGGAACAACCGCCCGCCATGCCCTGGGACAATCTGGCGGTGGGCACAGTCGTCATGGGGACGGTCGTGCGCATGGAAAACTTCGGCGTGTTCGTCGATATTGGCGCGGAACGCCCCGGTATGATCCACGTTTCGGAATTGGCCAGCGGCTTTGTCAATTCGCCGTCGGATGTGGTCAGTGTGGGGGATGAACTGCGCGCGCAGGTCATCAAGATCAACCGCAAGAAGAAACGGATTGACCTGAGCGTGAAAGTCCTCGAAGAGCCGGTGCAGATGCCGGTGGAAGAAGACGACGAAGAGCCGGTCATGACCGAGATGGAAGTGGCGCTGCGTCGCGCCATGCAGGCTTCTACGCCTGAGCCGGAAGATGAGTACGTGGACGTGGTGGATGACCCCATGGACATGGAGGTGGATATGGACGACGGGCCGCGGCGCAGCGGCGGCGGCAAGCGCGCCAAGCGTGATAAGCGTCGCCAGCGCCAGCGCGAGTACGATGATATTTACGAACGTACCCTGCGCGGCCACCGTGATAACTAACGTCGCGGTACCCCAGACAAATGCATTGGTTTGGCGTGAGCCTGCTGCATGGGCAGGCTCTGTTGTCTTGGAGCAATCACGCGAAACCGCGCAGCAGCCGCACCTTGAAGCGGTCGCCTGCCTGTGCCTGAGTCACACCCTCAGGGATGATTAGCAGCCCATCGGCGCGCAGCATTGACGACAGCGCGCCAGAACTCTGGGTGCCGGTTGTTGTGGCGATGTAGCGCCCATCCGCCGAGTCCAGCGTCACACGCAGATAGCTGCGGCGGCCATCAGAGCGCAGATCTTCTGCCAACGCTGCCTCGATGGTGGGGAGGGCATCCGGGCGTCCTGTGAGCTTAAGCAGGGTTGGGCGCACAAACACGTCAAATGTGACCATCGCCGACACCGGATTGCCGGGCAGCCCGAAAAATGGCACTCCGCGCAGTTGACCGAACGCCAATGGTTTGCCCGGACGGACGTTCACCCGCCAGAAATTAACTTGCCCCAATTCCGTGAGCACTGTACGGACCACGTCGAAGGTGCCGACCGAAACACCCGCTGAACTGATCACAACGTCCGGCTGATGACTTAAGGCCTCCTCAAAGCGGCGGCGGGCGTCATCCAAAGTATCGCGGACAATCGGGATGCGGATTGGTGTGCCACCGTACAGCATGATCAGCCCAAACAAGGTGTAGCTGTTGCTATCGCGGATTTTGCCCGGCGTGAGCGCTTCGTTCACGTCAACCAGTTCGTCGCCTGTGCTGAGGAGCGCGACACGCGGACGACGCACCACACTCACCGCACTGTGGCCCAGCGACGCCAACATCCCAAGCTCCTGCGGTCGGATCAACGTGCCGGCGTTCAAGACCACCTGACCCACCTGCACATCCTCACCGACCGGGCGCACGTATGCCCCGGCTGCCACCGCTTGGCGGACGGTGATGGCTTCCGGCAGTGGGGGGTTCTCGCCCGCCGCCCACCCCTGATCGGTTTGTTCCATCGGGATCACGGCGTCTGCGCCCGCCGGGAGCGGTGCCCCGGTCATGATGCGGGCGGCTTGTCCTTCGGCCAGCGATTGATCGGGAACAGGTGCGCCCGCTGGGATGTCCATGATCGGGTGCAACTGCTGTGGCGTGTCGTCCGCCGCGCCGAGGGTGTCGGCGGCGCGCACGGCGTAGCCATCCATGCTGGAGTTGGCGAACGGGGGCAGCGCGATCTCGGCGCGCATGTCGGCAGCGAGAACGCGCCCCAACGCTTCAGTGAGCGCGACGGTCTCGGCGGGTAGCCGTGTGATATGGCTAAGGATGCGCTCCAGCGCACTATCGACATTTAACAATTCGGACAAACCCCTGACCTCGTGTGTTAAAGTTGTGTGAAAACTGCTGCGTCAACGTGCATAAATCTCGGGTGTATTCGGAAATGGGGGCGAATGGAGCGGATGCTTTTTGGCCCTCATCCCCCGGTCCCTGCTCCGGAAGCCAGCGGCGACCGCTAGCGCCGGGAGCAGGGGAGCGAAGCACGAGTTGAAGTCCCGCTCCGGGTGCCGCAGGCACGGTCGGGAACCAGATTTATCTAGGGTGAGGGGCCGTGTGCCTTGCTTGCCCTGAAATTCGAATGCACCCTGAATCTCGTACATTGCGGCACTCGCACCGCATTTGATGTATAATAATCGTACAAGTACTTTATGAAAACATTATCGCTTTGTGATCGCGATCAGCCCGTCACGAGTCGTAAAAAGGTGTGGGATGGATACGACCCCGGTATTGACGATGAACCTCGATTCGCTGTTCGAAGCGCTCCCTGATTTGACGCCCGCTGACCGCCGCTTGGTCGAAAGCGCTTACTATACCGCGGAAGCCGCCCATGCTGATCAGTATCGCAAATCTGGCGAACCCTATTTTACGCACTGTGTGGCGGTTGCGCACATTCTGGCCGAAATGAAGCTCGACGCGGAGGCGATTGCCGCCGCCCTGCTGCATGACACCCTCGAAGATACCGAGATCACCAAGCCGCAGTTGCGTGAGGAATTCGGCAAGGCTGTCGCTGAGATTGTCGATGGTGTGACCAAGCTGGATAAGCTGCCGCTGAACAAAACTGAGTCGCCGGGCCAGCGCGCCCGTGATGTTGATCGCGGTTTGGAATACATCCGCAAGATGGCGCTGGCGATGGGTGACGATGTGCGGGTGGTGCTGGTCAAGCTGGCAGACCGTCTGCACAACATGCGGACTCTCGGTTATATGCCACCGCACAAGCAGAAGCATATCGCGCAAGAGACGCTCGACATTTTCGCACCGCTGGCGAATCGGTTGGGGATTTGGCAACTGAAGTGGGAACTGGAAGATCTCAGTTTTCGCTACTTAGATACAGATACCTACCGGATGATCGCGGCCAGCATTGATGAGCGGCGTGCGGATCGTGAGATTTACCTGGCGCGGGTGGTGGAAAAATTGCGTAACGAACTCGCGCCGTATGATATGCCCAACATCTCGATCACTGGGCGGCCTAAGCACATCTACAGCATCCACAAGAAGATGGATCGCAAAGGGCTGACCTTCGACCAGATTTACGATGTGCGGGCGGTGCGGGTGATCGTGGATACGACGCCGCAGTGCTATCTGGTGCTGGGGGTGGTGCATAACCTGTGGCGTCCGATTCCCGGTCAATTTGACGATTACATCGCGGCCCCCAAGGACAATTTCTACCAGAGTTTGCACACGGCAGTGCTGGATACACAAGGGAAAACGCTCGAAGTGCAGATTCGCACCTGGGAGATGCACGAACACGCCGAATACGGCATCGCGGCGCACTGGCGCTACAAGGAACAACACGCGCACCGCGATGATGCGTTTGAGCGGCGGTTGAACTATCTGCGCCGCCTCATGGAGTTTGGGCCGGAAACGGACGATGCCGCTGTTTTTGTCGACACGATGAAGACCGAGGTCTTCAAAGATCGGGTATATGCTTTCACGCCCAAAGGCGACATCATTGACCTGCCCAACGGTGCCACGCCCATTGATTTCGCCTATCACATTCACACCGATATTGGGCACCGCTGTCGCGGCGCGAAGGTGCACGGCAAGCTGGTCAATTTGAATTACGTGCTGCAAACGGGTGATCAGGTTGAGGTGCTGACGGCGAATCGTGGTGGCCCCAGCCTCGATTGGCTCAATTCCAACCTCGGCTACGTGACGACGGCGCGGGCGCGCTCGAAGATTCGCCACTGGTTTCGCAAGCAAAACCGTGAGAAGAACATCATCGCCGGGCGTGAAGTGCTGGAGCGCGAGTTGAAACGGCTCAGCCTGCTCGACGCGGTGCCGTTTGAGGCAGTCGCGAGTTTGTTTGGGTATTCCCGGCTGGACGATTTCCTGGCGGCGGTGGGTGAGGGAGAAGTGCACGGCGGTCAGATTGCCAACCGCGTGCTCGAAGCGGAACACGATGAGCAGGAGGCGCTGGAACAGGAGACGCTCAAGGCGCGGCCACCGTCTTCCGGGCTGACTATCGATATGTCGAACGGCGTCGCGGTGATGGGCAGCAACGGAATGTTGGTCAACATGGCGCGCTGTTGCAACCCCATGCCCGGCGATCCGATTGTTGGTTATCTGACACGTGGGCGCGGCGTGACAGTGCATCGCGCAGATTGTGCGAACGTCGCTGGCGAAATGGACCGGCTGTGTGAGGTGAGTTGGGGCGGTTCGAACATCCACGAAGCCCAACGGTATGCCGTACCCATCGAAGTGATCGCATATGATCGTGAGGGGCTGATGCGTGACATCAGCACGATCATCGCCGACGAGAAAGTCAACATCTCAAGCGTCAACGTCTCCATCCGGCAGAATATTGCGACGTTCCAGTTGACGATGGAAATGACCAATGTGCAGCAGCTCACCCGGATTCTGGCGCGCTTGGGCAATATCCCCACCGTAGTCGAGGCACGCCGCCGCAAACCCCGCTGATTTATGTATAAAGGCGAGTGAATTCGTTAACTTGCCATGCATACAGAATCAAGTTTACCATAGGGGTGTAAAAATCAATTTAACATTGCCCAAACCCGGGCAATCACCTCTATGAGCGACGGGGGAACGTGATGGGAATTTCGCCACGGCAGTTGGCCGCCCGGCAGTTGCAGATGCTGGATGCTGATGCCCGCTTGATTCTGATACACCCAAATTATGTGCAACAACACCTACTGCTGTCCGAACTCATTGATGACGCTGTGTACGTGCGCTTCGATGGTCACCTGCTGGACGAAGCCGCGTTGACGGCGCAGCTCGAAACCGCGTTTGCCGCCTATGGTGGGCGCAAGTCGCTTAACGGGGTTGGGTATGTGATCCTCGATGAGTGCGACCGCGCCGTGATGAGCGATTTGGTTTGTCTTCTACAAAAACTGATCGTCGAACGGCCAAAGTCGCGCCTGGTGGTGTTCAGCCGCCAACTGCCGCCAGGTCTATTGGCGGATGCACAGCTCCGCGCCCAAACCCGCTTTGTGCCGCACAATGAGCAACTCATGTTGTGGGATTACGCGCAGCCGCGCGGTGACGATGACAACCTCCTTGAAGTGCGCGCGTTGGGTACCGGGCGGGTGCAGTTGAACGGCCAAGACATCAGCCAATGGGATGGGCTGCTGCCGCGTTCACTGTTCTTTTACCTCGTTGATCGCGGCATGGCGACGCGCAGCGAGATCTTCGAGACCTTCTGGCCGAACCTGACGACTCGCGAAGCCACCAACGTTTTCCATGTCACCAAACGCAAGATTAGCGAAGTGCTCGGCATCGACCTCACCGTTTACTGGTCAGGGTTTTACCACATCTCACCGAAGACTCATCTCAGCTATGATGTGTCGCTGTTTTCGCAGGTGGTGCAGGACAGCGAGATGGCCGAGCCGCAAGCGGCGGTCGAGCACCTGCAACATGCGGTGGCGCTGTATCGTGGCCACTTCCTGACCGCGCTCGATCTCGCGTGGGTGGAGCGGCGGCGTGCCGATGTGCATCAGGGGTTCACCGAAGTGCTGAGCCGCCTAGCGAAGCTGACCGAAGAACTGGGCGACACGGCGCGCGCGCTGGGGCTGTATCTACGTGCGTCGGTTCATGAACCCCAGCGCGAGGACCTTGTGTTGAGCATCATGCAAATCTACCGTGATTTGGGCATGTATGCCGACGCGATGATTGTCTACAACCGGCTGGCGGATGAACTTCACACACAATTTGGGATGATGCCAGGGCCGGATTTGCAACAGCTAGCCGACGAAATTCAAGGGGCGCTCGACTGACGGCAGGGGCAAGCACGGCTCCTGCTTGCCCTAGCCGCGCTTCACGATGAGTTTGTGATCTGATTGGTGATGATGGGTTGGTGGGTGACAATCGCAGCGACCCGCTCCTTACTGGAAAGCGAAACCACGTAATCACCTTTGGTGGCGCGTTTGCCGTGCGGCGCTTTGTCAAGCTTGATCGTGCGGGCTTTGTGCTTGTCACTCAAGATGATCACCTGCGCATCAAGGCTGCCGATCACTGCGGCTGCGATGCCCTGACTCTCTTTGGTCAGTTTCATTGTGGCCACGCCGCTGCCCGCGCGCCCCTGCACCGGATATTCGTCGATGACACTGCTCTTCGCCAGGCCGATGTCGTTGATTGTCAGCAGGCTTTGATCAGGCCGCGCGATCCCGGCCCCGACGACGCGATCCTCCGCGCCCGACAGCTTGATCCCGCGCACACCACCCGCTGTGATTCCGGTGGGGCGCACATCGCTCTCCTTGAAGCGAATCGCCTGTGCCCCGCGCGTTACCAGCACAAGTTCATCCTCCCCGGAGGTGAAAAACGCCGCGATCAGTTGATCATTCGCCTCAACATCCATGATTTTGAACGCGTTTGCCATCATCCCCGGTAGATCTTCGCTGCGCAGCCGTTTGACCTCGCCCCCGGCGGTGACCAGTGCCAGAAAGCCCCGCGCATCGAGATCGGGCGGTCGGCTGAGCAGGGCGGTGAGCGGTTCGTTGCTGCCGAAACTGCACAACTCGCTGAAGTTGATGCCTTCCCCGTGTGTGCGCGCCTGCGGAATCTGCTGCACGGGGATCGTCGCGCACTGCCCGCTCGCCGAAAACAGATACAGTAGGTGCGTCGTGGTGCTGTGCGCGATAAAGCGCGGCGGCTCTTTGTCGGTGGCCGTTGTTTTCGGCGCGTCGGATGTGAAGCTGCGCGCCAGCTTGCCTGCGACGGTGAGCGTGACCCAGGTTTCTTCCTGCGGCACCAGGTGATCTTCGCTGGCCTGGCTGTCGGCGATGATGGTGCGGCGCGGGTCGTTGTATTTTGTCCTGACCTCGGCAAGCTCGGTGCCGATGACATCACGCATCTTCGCCGGACTCGCTAGCAGATCTTCCAGGTAAGTGATCTGGGCGATTTTGTCCTTGTATTCGTCCTCAATGCGCTGCCGCTCAAGGGCCGCCAACCGCCGCAACTGCATATCCAGGATGGCTTGTGCCTGAATTTCGGTGATGTCGAGCGCCGTCATCAGGTTCGTGCGCGCGGTGTCGGCGTTCCGCGACTGCCGAATGATGCGAATCGCTTCGTCCAGGCTGCCGAGCGCTTTGAGCAAGCCCTCCAGAATGTGGGCACGTTCGCGGGCGCGAGCGAGTTCATATTCGCTGCGCCGCCGCACCACTTCCAACCGATGATCGAGGTAGACTTTCAGGCACTGCTTCAAGCTGAGCAGACGCGGTTCGTTATCCACCAACGCCAGCATGATGATCCCGAACGTCTCTTGCAGCGGCGTCAACTGGAACATCCGGTTGAGGACCGTCGATGGATCGGCGTTGCGCTGTAGTTCAATGGTCAGGCGCAAACCTTGGCGGTCGGACTCGTCGCGCAGGTCGGCGACCCCTTCGAGGCGGCCATCGCGCACGAGATTCGCAATGCGCTCGACCAGCGCGGATTTATTCGTCTGGTAAGGCAGTTCGCTGACGACGATCCGCGACTTGCCACGCCCGATGTCCTCGATGTGGACTTTCGCGCGAATGGTGACTTTGCCGCGTCCGGTGGCGTAAGCATGTACCAGCGAGTCGTCTTCGTCCTCGCCGCCATCCTGGTGACGGTAGACGAGGCCGCCCGTCGGGAAGTCTGGCCCTTTGACGAAACGCATGAGGTCGGCGATGCTGATGTCGTCCAGCTTATCCCAGTTTTGCAGCATGTGCTGGAGTGCGTCGCACACCTCGCCGAGGTTATGCGGCGGAATATTGGTGGACATGCCGACGGCGATGCCCGACGCGCCATTGACCAGCAGATTCGGCAGGTTGGCGGGCAGCACACCCGGCTCTGTGAGCGTGCTGTCGAAGTTCTCGACGAAATCGACGGTATCCATGTTGATGTCAAGCATCAACTCCTCGCCGATTTGCGCCATACGCGCTTCGGTGTAGCGCATGGCCGCCGCGCCGTCGCCGTCAATACTGCCGAAGTTGCCTTGTCCATCGACCAGCGGGTAACGCATGGAAAAATCCTGCGCCATGCGCACCAGCGCTTCGTACACTGCGGCGTCGCCGTGCGGATGGTACTTGCCCAGCACCTCGCCAACGATACGTGCGCATTTCTTGTACGCGGAGTCGGCGCGTACCCCCATATCATGCATGGCGTAGAGAATGCG
>JAADYY010000555.1 GCA_010092805.1 Chloroflexota bacterium
AGAGGTGCCGAATCTGTCGCTGCTGCCCAGCGGGGTGCTGCCGCCTGTCCCGGCGGATGTGCTCAGCAGCCAGCGGATGAACGACGTCATCGGTGTGCTAAAGGCACGCGCCAACTATATTCTGTTCGACAGCCCGCCCGTGCTGGCTGTCACCGACGCGCCGCTGCTGGGCACCAAACTCGACGCGGCGCTGCTGGTCGTCCGTGCTGGGCATACCCGGCGTGAACAGGCCGCCCGCGCCCGTCGGGCGCTGGAACGGGTGCATGTGCGCATTGTGGGTGCAGTGCTGACTCACGCGCCGCGCGAAGACGCCGGCGGCTATTGATCAGCCGGTTGAACACGAGGAGATCCGCCGATGCCACAACAAGAACCGCTGCCGCCCGACCCAGAGTCGGTTGAAAAATGGCAGAATCTGCCGCACAATACGCCGTCAAAGCAGGCCTTGCCCCCGCTGTTTGGCGGCGCGCAGATGACTGCCCGGCTGACGGGGGCGTTTCTGATCGTGATTGTCATCCTGACGGTGGTCGGCCTGATCTTTGGCAGCCGCCCGCTGTGATCGGGGCGCGAGCACGTGGTGCCGATCTAGAGAAAGCGTAAAGCTGATGAAGGGACTGATCCTCAGCGGGGGCAAGGGCACACGCCTGTACCCGCTGACGTATACCCGTGCGAAGCAGTTGATCCCGGTGGCGAACAAACCGGTGCTCGTCCGCGCCATCGAGTCGATCCGCGACGCGGGCGTGACCGAGATCGGCATCGTGATCGGCCAGACCGGGCCGGAGATCCGCGCGACCATTGGCGACGGCAGCCGCTGGCATGTGCAGCTCACGTATATTGAGCAACCCAGCCCGGATGGGTTGGCGCACGCGGTCAAAATTTCGCAGGATTTTCTGCGCGACGACCCATTTGTGATGTTCCTGGGCGATAACGTGCTGCAAGGCGGCATCAGCACCCTGATCCGCGACTTCGCAGGCAACCCCTGGAATAGCCAGATCGTGTTGAAAGAGGTCGATAACCCGTCGGCGTTTGGCGTCGTCAAGCTGAATCCAGACGGCACAATTGAACGGCTCGTCGAAAAACCCAAAGATCCACCGAGTAATTTGGCGTTGGTGGGCATCTATATGTTCGACCACCACATCTTCGAGGCCGTCCACGCCATCAAGCCATCGTGGCGCGGCGAACTGGAGATCACCGACGCCATCCAATGGCTGATCGAGGCGGGCTACACGGTGTCGCCGCACGTCCACAGCGGCTGGTGGATCGACACGGGCAAGCCGACCGATATGCTCGAAGCGAATAGCTGCGTGCTGGACGAACTGACGCCGCAGATTGCGCCAGACGCCGTGATCGAAAATTCGGAAGTTGACCGCCGCGTGACCATTGAGAGCGGCGCACAGATCATCAACAGCGTGATTCACGGCCCCACGATCATCGGGGTCAACACGCGCATCGAAAACAGCTATGTGGGGCCGTATACCAGCATCTACCACGATGTCGAAATCTGCGGCTGCGAGATCGACCGCAGCATTGTGCTGGAAAACAGCCGCATCTACGACCCAGAGATGCGCCTGCACGACTGCCTGATCGGGCGTAACGTGACGGTGCGCCACAAAGCCGCCAAACCGAAAACGCTGACCATGAACCTCGGCGATCACAGCGAGGTGTGGCTGGCATGAGCGCGTCACCCAATACATCACCGACGGTGCCCATGACTCAACTTGCGACCCAACCGCCCACCATTAAACTCGTTGTCATCGATGTCGATGGCACGCTGCTCAACAGCCAGCATCAGGTCTCGGCGCGCACCGAAGCCGCCGTCAAAGCCGCCATCGCGCAAGGCGTGCAGGTGATGCTGGCGACGGGCAAAACGCGCGGCGCTGCCACCAGCTTGATCAAGCGCTTCGACCTGAAGACGCCGGGCATCTACTCGCAGGGCCTGATGGTCTACGACGGTGACGGCAATGTCCTGCACCAGCAAACCCTCGACGCGGCGATCTCGCGGCTGGTGATCACCTTCGCGGAAGATCGCGGCTTTGTGGTGCTGGCCTACAGCGGCACCCGCATCTTGATGCGCGCCCGTCATGAGGAAGCCATTCAGGGGTTGATGCGCTATCACGAGACGGAGCCGGAAGTCGTGGGGCCGCTGCAAAACCTGCTCAGCACAGAGCCGATCAACAAGCTTGTGGCGGTCGGCGACCCGCGCCAGGTCAAGGCGCTGCGCTGGCAACTGAACATCCAGATCGGCGATCAGGCGAAGCTGGTGCAGGCGGGCGTGCCGAATATGCTGGAAGTGGTCCCCGCCGGCTCATCCAAAGGATCGGCGCTGCGGCAGGTGCTGCAAACGCTGCAAATCCCCGCCGATCAGGTGTTGGCGATTGGCGACGCCGAAAACGACATCGAGATGATCCGCGTAGCCGGGATCGGTGTGGCGATGGGCCAGGCCGAGCAGCAGATCAAAGACGCCGCCGATCACGTCACTGCAACCAACGATCAGGACGGTGTGGCGGAGGCGTTGGAGCGCTTCGTACTCAAAAAGCCAGAGCCGGAACCGGAACCCGCGCCCGAATCATCTGCGTCAACGCCCCCCGAAGCTGCTGCCGCACCGGGCACGCCAGATGCCGAAGCAAGCGAGGCCGACGATCCAGCGGAGCCAGCAGCGGATAACACAGCGGATGCGACACCCGCAGCCAGCACACCGGACACACCGCCTCAGGCGACTCCGGGCGGGGCGTGGTACAAGCCCGCCGCCGATGCGTCCGATGATGCGCCGGACGATGCGTCCGATGATGCGCCGGATAAGCCTGATGATCCAGCAGACAAGCCGCCATCAGAACCGGGAGCATCTTCGTCAACGACCACCCGCTGAAGCGGGTGGCTTGCGAGAAATCGTAAGCCCAGGTTGACCAGCCTCAGCCCTTCGGGGCTACGTTACGGGCGAATGGATA
>JAADYY010000010.1 GCA_010092805.1 Chloroflexota bacterium
CCGTCGGAATTGGGGCTGGCGTTTAAGAGTGTGACGCTGCTCTTCAGCGATCTGAAAGGCTCGACGGCGCTGTACGAGCGTGTCGGCGACATCCGCGCCTATGAGATCGTGCGGGCGCATTTCAAGCTGCTGCGCGATATTGTGGCAGATTCGGGCGGCGCGGTCGTCAAAACGATGGGCGATGCGGTGATGGCGAGTTTCGCCGACCCGGCCCCGGCGTTGGCGGCGGCGCTGCAAATGAACCGCGAGATTTGCCAGGTGGGCGCGGAAGAGGATCTCGTCTTGAAGATCGGCCTTCATGCCGGGCCGTGTATCGCGGTGGATTCTAACGAGCGGCTCGATTACTTCGGGCAGACAGTCAACATTGCGGCGCGTGTGCAAGGCTTAGCCGACGGGTCAGAGATTGTGATCACGCAGCCCATTTATGATGCGCCCGGTGCGCGTGAGCTGATCGCGGCGTCGCATGTCATCGTGTCGGCAGATGACGCGGTGCTGCGCGGCATGGATCGCCCAACGACGTTCTATCGGCTGTGCGCGGAGTAATCGTTTTCGCGCCTTGATGGGCATGTACCGGGTGGATCGTTCCCACGATGTGTCGCTAGCTTAGGGTGTTCATGGTCAACAGCTATTTCAACGTCAATAAACGCCTGCACCGCTCTTATGATCGGATGACGGCGCGCTATCAACGCCAACAGCGGCAGCGCGACCGCCTGCCCCCGCAATCCCGCGTTTACATCGACCAGCAAAGCTGGCGCGCGACCGGCACGCCGGAGATCGAGCGGCCCCGGCTCACCAAAGCACAGCGCAAGGCCCTGCGTTTCGCGTATAAACTTCGTCGTGGCGATTACCGCAGCCTGTATCTGTCGTACATCTATGGCGGACTCAACGGCCAGGACGGGCGTCACTGGATCGAGCCAGACCGCGCCAGCAGAGGCCGCGCTTACCTCAACGAGGCGACGTTCGCCGCCCTGGAGATGGACGGTTACCTGGAGTCGCGCTTGGTGTACAACCGCACGATCTGGCTGTACCGGATCACGCAGCGCGGCGCGAAAGCGCTGGGTTGGGAATGGTCGCGCGCCTGGGAACTGGCGACCAACGCATCTCCAGACCAGGGCGCGTGAAGGGCTGGCGTCAGCGGGGCAAGCAGGTTGGCGAGTCGGGTGGCGCGCTGCTTGGCCGCGCTAGCAGCATCATATAACAGCAGAGGCATGGGTATCGTCAGCGAACCTTAGCGGAACCTTAAAGAAATCGGGGTATGGTCGCATTGAGCGATCAACGCCTTGTGCTGATCGTTCTGCGAGGTTCCTTAAATAAATCTGAGAGGACTGACGAACGTGAAAAAAATTGCCCTTGCCCTCATCGTTGTCGTCGTTGCGCTGATCGCCGCTGCAGCGGTGATGTCGCAGGACGACCTAACCAGCTACGAACCCATCGAAAATGTGCAGCTTGGCCCGCGCCCGTTCTACCTAGCCAATGATGTTGACGACGAGGAACTCCGCGAACAATTGCTGGCCTGCGCCGACGGCCCGTTCTCCGTGAGCCAGTTCTCGATTGGTCATCGCGGTGCGCCGATGCAGTTCCCGGAACACACGGTTGAGTCGTATGTCGCTGCCGCGCAGATGGGCGCGGGCATCCTGGAATGCGATGTGACCTTCACCCAGGATCGTGAGTTGGTCTGCCGCCACGCGCAGTGCGACCTGCACACCACCACCAACATCCTGGCGATCCCCGAACTGGCCGCGAAGTGCTCGCAGCCCTTCACGCCCGCCGTCATCGACCCGGAGACGGGTGAAGTGCTGGAACCGGCCTCGGCCCGCTGCTGCACCAGCGACATCACGCTGGAAGAATTCCGCATGCTGGAAGGCAAGATGGACGCCTTCAACCCGGCGGGCACCACGGTCGAAGCGTATATGGACGGCACCGCCAACTGGCGCACCGACCTGTACGCGCAGAGCGGCACCCTGATGACCCACGCGGAAAGCATCGAACTGTTCGCCGCGCTGGGCGTGGGCATGACCCCCGAACTGAAGTCGCCGCAGGTCGAAATGCCGTTTGAAGGTGACTACACCCAGGAAGACTACGCCCAGCAGCTCATCGACGAATATGTCGCTGCTGGCATCGACCCGTCGAGCGTGTGGGCGCAGTCGTTCAACCTGGATGATGTGCTGTACTGGGTCGAAAACGCGCCGGAATTCGGTGAACAGGCCGTGTTCCTGGAGTCGCGCTACGATGATGGCAGCTTCGCCGCCGACAGCCAGGTTGAGCCGAGCCTGCAAGAAATTGCTGACATGGGCGTGAACATCATCGCCCCGCCGCTGTGGTACCTGCTGACCCTGGACGAGAACAACGAAATCGTCCCGTCTGAATACGCCACCGCCTCGACCGCTGCGGGTATGGACATCATCACCTGGACGATTGAGCGTTCGGGCACGCTGGCCGATGGCGGCGGCTGGTACTACCAGACGACCACCCCGGTCATCGACAACAGCGGTGACATGATGGAAACCCTCCACGTGCTGGCGCAGGATGTGGGCATCATCGGTATCTTCTCGGATTGGCCAGCCACCACCACCTACTACGCCAACTGCTTCGGCTTCTAATTGGGCATGACAACGGCTTGATCACAAGTTGATCAAGCCGTCGCTGCAAACAACACATATCAGGGCGCAGATCAACACGATCTGCGCCCTGATTTTTATTCGGTGGGCTGCATCTGTAACGGCTTGATGAGCGCGGCCAGGCGCGGAATCTGCTCGGCGATCACGCCCGCGTCGCTGCGCCAGTTGAACACCTCCGTCACGCCGCCATACTCACACGAGATCGCCCAGGGCCGCGCTGCCCGCCCACCCCGGATCTGGTCGAGTGTCCATGCGACAATGGGCCAGTCGTCGTCCGTCAGCGCCAGGTGATCCATCAAGCGGCCCTCATGCCACTGCACGCCTGTGACGTGCAGTTCCCCCAGCCGATCCAACGGCAGTTCGGCGATGTACTCCGTGACCGGGATCCCCAAGCTCCACGCGGTGATCGCGGCGTGGGCGGTATCAAGCAAAAAGCGGCAGCCCGTCTCAGCGAGCACCCGCCGGATCACCTGCGGCTCGATGGTCAGCTTCGGGTGATGCGTGGGGTCGTTGCGATAGGGCACGTTTTCAACCAGGACATGCTCCGGCCCGAAGCGCTGCGCCAGCCGCTGCACGTCCGCCGTCATGCGCGTGATGATCGTCTCGCGCTGCGCCTCGGTGAGGTTGTACGGATCGAAGCTGCCGAACTCAGCGGCGAAGTCGCGCATGTATGGGGCCAGGTGGATGTTGACATGCGGGGTCTCGGTGTCGGCGCGCATGGCGGCCACCCGTTCCAGATCGACGCCGGCGATGAGGTGGTTGCTCGCCCGCAGCGGAAAATGCACATACACCGGGCGCAGCGCCCGCGCTGGCTCGATCAGTTCCGGCCAATCCGGGCACTTGAAGCGGTCAAACGCGATCTGCCCGGCGCGCAGCAAATCGGCGGCCTGCGGCGAATAATTCAGCGTGAATTCGATGTGATCAGTGGGTTTCGTAATCGTCATTCAGCCAGCGATCCTCGTTCAACATGAGTCATCACCAGCGATCCTACCACGATTAGATGGGCAGCCGAACGGTGAAGGTGGTGCCGCTGCCGAGCGTGCTGTCGACTTCGATGGTGCCATTATGACGGTCCACGCAGTCCTTGACGATGCTCAGCCCCAGCCCGGTGCCGCCGATGGCGTCGGTGTTGGTGCCCCGAAAAAACGGATCGAAAATCCGCTGGTGATCTTCTGGCGGAATGCCCATGCCCTCGTCGATGACTTGGAACACGACCGAGTCAACATCCACCCACAGATCAACCTGAATGACGGTGCGCACCGCCGAATACTTGATCGCATTGTCGATCAAATTCGTCAGCATTCGCTGAATCATGTGGTGGTCGGCGGTCACATCGGTGCGGCTGCCGGTGTAGTTGTAAATGATGTTGTAGTCGACGCCAATGGAGGTATACAGCCGCTTGACCACCTGGACACACAGTTCATCCAGGTTGAAGTGGCGCATCTGCGTGCCAAACTGCCCCAACTCGCCGCGCACAATGAGACCGATCTCGTCGAGCATTTCTGTCAAATGGTCGATTTGCGCGTGAATCTGCGCGAAGTAATGGTCGCGCTGCGTTTCGCCCAACCGCACAAAGTACCGTTCGAGCAGTTGGCTTGAGGTCAGGATGATCGCCAATGGGGTGCGGAATTCGTGCGAGATGACCTTCATTATCCGCTCTTTGATCGCGGTCATTTCGCGCTGACTCTCGAGCGTCAGCGCCAATCGCTCCCGCTCCAACACCACGGCTTCGGCGTGTTCGCGCGCGCTGGTGTCGGCCAGTTGCATTTCGGTCTGTTTGCGCGCACGGGCGTCCAGGACAGTGGCGATCCATCGGTCGCTGTCGCCCAGCGGGTCGGGGGCAACCGAAAAATCCACCCAGACCGGCTGGCCCGCTGCGTCGCGGAGTTGGAGTTCAAGCGCGATGCAGCCGGGGGCATCGCACTGGTCGTTGTTATGGGCGAAGGCTTGCCGCAGACGTATGTAATCTTCCGGAAGCAGCAGATCAGCCAGGGTTTGCCCGGCCATCGTGCCCGATTGAAAACCAAGAAGCCGATGCGCCGCACAGTTGGCAAAATGCACGTCGTGACCGCGAAAGACGATGATGTTGGCGGTGGTGCTGTCGAAGAGGGCGTAGTTGGAGACGCCGTTAGAGGTGATCACGGATTCAACTCCGGGTCAATTCGGGAAACTGTTCGCAAAGGAACGCACATCAAGGCAAAAAACTCGAATGTATAGATTTCAGCGTCTATTTAAACACACTTGAAACACAATTCAAACACTGCAATCCCCTATGGGATTGCGTTTTCCCCACGCCTGACCATAATAAATATTATAAGATGCGTCGGCGTAAGACTTCGTTGAGATGGAGCCAGTTGAACGGCGCAATCACGATGATCCGTCGCGTAACTACGCTCACGTGATTACGCTTCAGTGATTACACTGATGAAAGCGCATAACGCGATGCGTTTGCCCAGGTAGGTTGGTTGAAGAATCGGTGGAATAGTAAGCATAACACATGGATCTTGAAGCCGCAGTCCAACAAGCAGCCGCGTGGCTGCATCAGAGTGAACACCCGACGGTGCTCACCGGGGCGGGGGTGAGCCGCGAATCTGGCGTGCCCACCTTCCGCGACGCGCTCGACGGCCTGTGGGCGCAGTACGATCCACAAATTTTGGCGACCCCGGCTGCATTTGCCGCCAACCCGCGCCTGGTGTGGGCTTTTTACGAGTACCGCCGTTCGATTATGGCCCCAGCACAGCCGAACCCCGGTCATGTGGCGCTGGC
>JAADYY010000098.1 GCA_010092805.1 Chloroflexota bacterium
CCTGTGGTCATCATCGTGACGGGCGTCCCCACCGACACCCCCGAAGCCGCGATCAGCGCGGAGACCAACCCGCAACTCAATCCAAATGAGGCGCGCGATGTCGCGGTGCAGCCGACACTACCGCCAGAAACGCAGCCGTCGCCGACGATCCCCGCCCCCGCTCAGCCGCTGACCACACCGCTGCCACCGACCGCCGTTGTGCCTGCTGATCAAGTATTGCGCATCGCGGATCGGCATTTGCTCAACGGGCAGTTTGAGAGTGCAGCCGCCACCTATCGCACCGTGCTGGAGCAGGGCGAAGCGGTGGCCGCGACGGAGCGGGCAGCGGCAGCTTACGGGCTGGGCGAAGCGGCGCTGCGTGAGGGCTTGTTCAGCGACGCGGTTGAGGCGCTGACAGTGTTCATCGTGCGGTATCCAGACGATTCGCGTGTGCCGCAGGCGCGCTTTCTGCGCGGCGATGCCCATCTGGGGTTATCCCTGTGGGCAGAAGCCATTGCCGACTTCCAGGAGTATCTGCGGCTGCGCCCCGGCTTGATCGACAGCTATGCGCTGGAACGCATCGGCGACGCGCAGTTGGCGCTCGGTCAGGTCGATGCGGCGCTGGCGAGTTACGCCGCCGCCGCCGATGCCAGCCGGAGTACGGTGCCGTTGGCGCTGCTGCGTGAGCGGATCGCGCGCGTCTATCTGAGCGTTGGGCAGGTCACTGAGGCGGTCGCGCAGTTCGACGGCGTGCTCGAATTGGCGCGCATCCCGTTCTACCGCGCGCAGATCATGGTTGATGCGGGCGAAGCGCTGCTCAACGCGGGCGACCGCGAGAATGGGTTGGCCCGGATGCGGCAGGTGATCGAAACGTATCCAGAAGAAACGGCGGCGTTGGCTGCCATGAATACGCTGCTGGAAAACGGTCAGCCGGTTGGTGCCTGGACGCAGGGGCGTATTCTGTTTGCTGCCGAGGATTACGCCCGCGCCATTGAGGCGTTCAACACCTTCTCGACGCAAACACCGCTCGGCCAGATTCCGGCAGAGCTGTATCTGCTGTTGGGGCAGGCCTACCGCGCCATCGGCAACACACAAGCGGCGCTCACCGCCTTCCAGACGATCCTCGACCAGCACCAAACCGATCCGTTGTTTGGGACGGCGCTGCTGGAACAGGGGCGGACGTTCTTCCTCAACGACGACATCCCCGGCGCGATTGAGCGCTACCTGCGCATCGCGGACATTTACGATTATCTGCCAGAGGCGGCGGAGGCGCTGTGGCGCGTCGGCTTCCTGTATGGCACCAACGATCAGCCGGATCAAGCGCGCCCGGTGTTTGAGCGGTTGGCCGATACCTACCCGGACAGCGAGTGGGCCATCAGCGGGTTGTTCCTGGCGGCGTCGGCGGCCTTCAACGCGGGCGATCTGGCCGGTGCGGAGCGCTTTTACGCAGAACTCGCCCTCAAGGCGACAGGCGCAGAACAGGCCGATGCTTACTTGCAGGTGGGGCGGTTGGCGCTCGAGCGCGGCGACACCGTGACCGCGCAGCAGGCCTTCCAGCAGGCGATCCAGGCCGCGCCGGATACGTATTTCAGCGTGCGCGCACAGGACATCGTGCTGGATCGGGGGGCATTCACGCCGCCGACCACCTATCAGTTTGCCTTCGATGAAGCGGCGGCCATCCGTGAGGCCGAGGACTGGCTGCGCACCACCTTTGGCATCGAGGCGGAGGGCGCGTTATGGCCGCTGGCCCCAATCTTGGAGCAGGACCCGCGTTTGGTGCGTGGGCGTGAGCTGTGGGCGGTGGCGGCCTACGACGAAGCGCAGACCGAATTCGGCGATTTACTGGATGATTACAGCGATGCGCCGTTGGCATCCTACCAACTGGCGATCTTTCTACGCGGCTTGACTGCCTATCGCAGCTCAATTATCGCGGCGGCCAGCGTGATCCGTGCGGCGGGCGTCAGCACGTTGGATGCCCCGTCGTTCATCGCGCGGATGCGCTACCCCGCCTACTATCTGGAAGTGGTGCAGGATGCGGGGTCACGCTGGGAAGTTGATCCCCTGTTGATGTTCTCGCTCATCCGCCACGAGAGTCTGTTCGATACCTACGCGACGGCTGCCGCGGGCGAAATCGGCTTGACGCAGGTGATCCCGGGGACAGGCGCGTACATCGCCGGTGAATTGGATTGGCCCGATTACCAGCACACCATGCTGTTCCGGCCCTACGCGGGGGTGGAATTCGGGGCCTTCTACTTGGGTGAGCAACTGCGCCGCTTTAGCGGCAACGCCACCGCTGCGCTCGCGGGTTATAACGCCGGGCCGGGGCGGGCGCAGAGTTGGCTGCAACTTTCCGGTGGCGACCCGGACTTGTTCATGACAGCGATCACCATCAACAGCACCCGGCAGTATGTCCAACGCATCTACACATCGTACGGCATCTATCGGGTGCTGTATGGCACCGATTGATGTCGTGACACGTGTTACGCCTCGGCAATATTCTGGCCGAGCATCGAACGCACTTTCGA
>JAADYY010000556.1 GCA_010092805.1 Chloroflexota bacterium
CCCCTTAGAATTGTGGCTGCCCCAAATCCAAATTCGCTGTAGACTCAACATCATGGGAGTGCCGGCAGCGTGAACCGCAGCGGCTGTCCCTCTTTTGTTTAGCACCTGTAACGTGTAACGGGATTTTTTCCATTCATTTTCAAAGGATTGTTGCTCATGAGTTCAGACGAATACGCCCAGATTACCAGCCAATTTCGCAGCCTGGAGCGCAAAGCCGACGGGTTGCGCGACGACGCCAACCTGACAGATATTTCGCGGGAACTGGGCGAGCTGACCGGCGACGTGACCGGGCTGCCAGGCCGCATCGAAGGGCTGCGGCGGCGCGGCTACACCTATGCCGCCTATTTGGAGCACAAAGCCGAGGTGCTGCGCCAGCGCTGGGACCCAGCCTACCAAGCGGCGCAGCGTGCCATCGAAAGTGAGGTGGATCATCTGCGCGGTATGCTGGAAGAAGTCGACCAGGTGGTGCGCAAAGCGCAGATGATGGAAGCCAAGCCGCCCGCTATGGAAGGCATGTTCCCGGCCATTGAGAGCGCCATCGAGACGCTGGAAAACGCCACCGAAGCGGCCACCGCCCGCATCGAGGCCCAGTTCCGGCCCGTCGCCCGTGAGATCAAGCAGACGGGCAGCCAGATCGACAAAATCGAGTGGTATCTCGAACAGCAAGACGAGGCCAGCTTCGACTTTCTGGCGGGCGAGGCGCTGTTTCTGGCCGCCGAAGCCGAATGGGCCGCAACGGGCAAAGGCCGCAAAGACCCCGACGGCATCCTCTACCTGACCGATCAGCGGCTGCTGTTTGAGCAGAAGGAAAAGACGGGCAAACGGCTGGGCATGTTCGGCGGCCAGCTCACACAGGAACTGGAATGGGAGATCCCGCTCAACCAGATCGAAGGTGTGACCGCCGAAAAGCAAGGCATGTTCGGCGGCAAGGACATGCTCAATTTCAGCCTGTCGGGCGGCGACTTCGACACGCTGACCGTCGAGGTCAAAGGCGGCGTCGATTGCAAATTCTGGGCCGCGCAGATCAAGCGCATGATCAGCGGGGAGACGGACGACGAACGCGCCATCGAACCCGACGAAGAACTGCTCGAGTCAATCCGTGAGGCCCCCACTGCCTGCCCCGTCTGTGGCGCGACGCTGCCGCTTCTGGTGGCCGGGCAGCGCCAGATCGAATGCGGCTTCTGCGGCGCGGTTGTGCGCTTGTAAAGAGGCACCATGGCAGAACGAGGATCGCCGATACAGCGGATCACGCTGGGGGTGTTGGGCATCGAGATTGTGCTGGTGCTGCTGTTTGCCTACGGTTTCTACCGTTGGACATTCGAGTGGCGGCTGAACGGCCCGCAAACCGACGCCACGAGGTGGTGATCGGCCTGCCGATTGTGCTGCAGCGCCGGGTGCGCGCCCGGTCATGAAAACGCCGCCCGCAGATCACCAGCAGCGTGCTGATCTGCGGGCGCTTGCTTCACATCAAGGGGTGATCAGCCGCCGTTGAGTGGGAACGACCCGCCCGGATCAAGGACGATGGGCACGGCGCTCGTCTCGTTGGTGACGCGCTGCGCCCAACTCGCCGCGTCCTGCACAATCGGCGGGAAGGTGTTGAAGTGCATGGGCACCACATAGCGCGGATTCACCAGCTTGATGGCCCGAATTGCCTCGTCTGGCCCCATCGTGAAGTAGTCGCCAATGGGCAAGAACGCCGCGTCGATGCGCTCCTCACCGATCAGCGCCATATCCGAAAACAGCGCCGTATCCCCCGCGAAGTACAGGCGCTGGCCGCTCGCTTTGGCGGTGATGACCAGGCCGTTGGGGTTGCCGCCGTAGGTGCCGTCTGGGAATGACGAGCTGTGGAACGCAATTGTCAGCTTGACGGTCATGAAGTCGTAATCGGCGCTGCCGCCCGTGTTCTGGCCGTGCACATTTTGCAGCCCCTGCTTCTGGAACCAATAGCTCATCTCGGCGTTGCAAACGATGCCCGCCCCGGTGCGCTGCGCAATGGCGACCGTATCCCCCACATGATCGCCGTGGGCGTGCGACAGCAGAATCATCTCAGCGTTCAGCGCCTCCGGTTGTGCGGCGGCCAATGGGTTGCCCGTCAGAAACGGATCGATCAGCACAGCGTGGCCGTCGATGTCCAGCGAAAAAGCGGAGTGCCCTAACCAGGTAAAATGAATGCTCATCAAAAACGGCTCCTTTGCGCCTTGGCGCGGTTGACCGCTGCATTGCGCACGCGGCATGAGGCCGCACACACGCGAAGCGCAGCGGAACTTTTACATATTTTCGAAATATAGTTGAATTTACGCTGTTACGCCAGCGGCAGCGCCATGGTGAATGTCGAGCCGCGGCCCAGGCCGGGGCTGGTGGCCCACAAACGCCCACCGTGCGCTTGAATCAGCCCGCGCGCGATACTCAGGCCAATGCCCAGCCCGCCGTTCACACGTGTCATGTGGTCTTCGACCTGATAGAAGCGGTCAAAGATGCGCTCCATCTGGCTCTGCGACAGCCCCACGCCGCTGTCACTCACATGAATCCGCACCTCGCTTGGACCGTGCTGTTCGGCGCGCAGCACAATCTGGCCGCCGTCGGGGGTGAAGCGTACCGCATTGTTGAGGATGTTGGTCAGCGCCATGCCCACCCGCTGCCGGTCAATGTGGAGCGTCACGTTCTCTGGGCAACTGGCCAACACCATCCGGTGACCTTTGGCTTCGGCCAGCGACAGCGCGTCCTGTATGACTTCGCTCAGGAACACATCCAGCCCTACCGCTGTGCGCTGCAATTCGACCTGCTTCTGCTCCAGATAGCGCAGATTCGTCAGGTCTTCGATGACGCTGCCCAACTGCAAAGCGCTGTTGACAACTTTCGACGCCAACCCGCGCACCTGCGTATCCTGCGCATCCTGGAGGAAGCTGGCATACCCCAGAATCACGCCCAGCGGTGTCCGCAGTTCATGCGAAGCGATGGCGATGAAGTCGCTTTTGAGCTTGTCGATTTGGCTCAGCTCTTCGTTGGCGTTGCGCAGCGCTGCGACCAACTGCGCGTTTTCGATGGCGACAGCCGCCTGCGACGCCAGAATCGAGAGGTAGTAGCGGTCGTCGTCTGTCCAGGGGAGTTCCCGCTTGTTGACCGCTTCCAGCACCCCGATCAGCCGGTTGCGCGACTTCATCGGCACGCCAATCAGCGAACGGGTGACGAAATCGGTATCCTCGTCCACTTTGTGATAGTAGCGGGGTTCACCGTTGGGGCTGAGGGTATCGTTGACAGCGATGATTCGGTTTTCGCGCAGGATCATCCCGGCGATGCTGCCCTCCAACGGCACCAACTTGCCGATCAACTGCTGCCCGGATGGATCTGTGGTGGTGGCGGCGAAGCGCAGTTCCCGGCTGTTGTGATCCCACAGCAGCACCGAGGCAGCCTCTGCGGCGACGATGTCCGCAGTGGTGTCCATGATTGTACCCAACAGCATGTTCAACTTCAGTGTCGAGTTAAGCACGGTACTGACTTCAGCGAGACGGGTGAGCACATCGATTTTACGTTCGAGGCTGGCCGTCGTGGGCGGGACATTGTCGGTCATGGGACTCATTATCTCCACTTCGATGCTGTCATTGTAGCATTACTGCCCACATGGAACGACAGGCTTGCACCCACAAGCCTTAAGACTTTTCTCCTATTCAATCTCCCTGTCTATAAATAGTAGTAGTAGTAGGGCCTGTTCAAACTGTTCAAAACTATTTTTGTAATGTGACAAAATGGTCACACTTCCGCCAATATATCCCAAATCGGGCTAAAAATCGGGTCTATATCGCAAGTTTTACCCAAATAATTTGTGATATATCCGCAAGTGCCAAAAAAAGTTTTGAACAGGTACCCTGTTCAAAACTCATATAGTTTTGAACAGTTTGAACATGACCCCTTATAATCGCGCGCTTACCGGAATCTACTTATGAACAGGTTGGGCCGAGTTTTGAACAGGCTGAGTCGAGTTTTGAACAGGGTTTTGAACAGGTTTTGAACAGAAAATCTGTGCGATTGTTGAGGAATCAACGTTTTCTCAA
>JAADYY010000557.1 GCA_010092805.1 Chloroflexota bacterium
CTCCCAGCGTCAGCGTTCGGGAGCAGGGGCAGGGGGATGAGGGCCAAAACACAATCAAATCGATTGACCAACAGCATCTGTATAGTATTAGGAGATGAGATGTTCAAGCCAAGCCATATGTTTTTACTGTTGGGGCTGCTGCTGCTGATGGTGCCTGCGGCGAGCGCCCAGGACGGCGCAAACGAGGAATCCGCCATGCCCACCCTGCTGACCGATCCGTTTTTGCAATTGCCCACCGAAGACGGCGTTCATGTGGTGTGGTTCACCGAATTTGAAGGTAGCAACCACACCGTGACCTACGGTAGCAGCCTGGATATGACCGCCGAAGCCGAGACGATCAAAATGAGCCGGCTTGCCGAAGATCAGGGGTCGCGTTTGCCGGGTGGCGTCGAATTGGAAGCATACACCCCGCGTGATGTGTGGCGTCATGAAGCGTACGTCAGCGGCCTGGCCCAGGGCGAGCGTGTGCCGTATTTCGTGAGCAGCACCGCCGACGACGGCACCGAGATCACCAGTGAAGAATTCACGCTGGCCCCGCTGCCCGCGCCCGGCCAACCGCTGCGCATCCTGCTCACCAGCGATCACCAGTTGATGCCGATGACCGCCGCTAACCTGCAAATCGTTGAGGAAACCGTCGGTCGGGTGGACGCGGTCTTCCTGGCCGGCGACCTGCAGAACATCCCTGACCGTGCGTCGGAATGGTTTGACGACAACCGGGGCGGTGCCTTCTTCCCGCTGCTGCAAGGCAACGGCAACTACACCATCACGCGCGGTTACGAAGCCAACGGCGTCGAATATGACATCACCTCGACCTGGCGCGGTGGCGAACTCATTCAGCACGCGCCGCTGTTCCCCACCGCTGGCAATCATGAGGTGATGGGCCGCTTCAACCCGGCAGATGGCCTCAACGTGCAGTACAACAACCCGCACCCGCGCGCAGTGGCCGAAGCGCGCTACGAACTTTACGCCGACGCCGTCAACCCGGAAGGCGACCCGGAAATCCGCGAGCGCTGGATTCAGAACAATTCCTGGAACACCATCACTTACGAAGAACTGTTCACGCTGCCGCAGGGGCCGGAAGGCGAGCGCTACTACGGCATTCAGTTTGGCGATGTCTACCTGATTTCGATCTTTGGCACGCGCATCGCCAGCGGCGCGACCCGCTACGTGGAGCGGGAAGAGAATCTGAATTCGCCGGAAAACTGGAATTACGGCCAGCTCCTGTTCGGCACGGTGGAGCCGGGTAACGCGCAGTACGAATGGTTGGTGGAGCAGCTCAACAGCGAAGCGTTCCAGAATGCTCGCTACCGCATCGTGCACATCCATCACCCGGTGCATTCGCTGGGCGGGCGCGTGGTGCCGTCGTTCACCGAACCGCGCCAGGTCGTTGAGTTTGACGAAAGCGGCAACATCACCATGATCCGCTACGAATACCCCGAAGATGATAACCACCTCATTCAGCACCTGTCGCCGCTGCTGGAAGAAGCCGGGGTGCATCTGGTGCAGAACGGCCACACCCATACCTGGGAGCGCTTTGTGGGGCCAACGGGCATCAACTTCCTGGATAGCTCGAATGTTGGCAACACCTATCGCGCCAACTGGCAGGAAAATGTGCGCCGCACCCTGCCGCCAACTGACGCCTGGAACCCGGAAGACTACGACGGCTTCGGCGATCCGTATGGCCTGGAACCCGTCTTCCCCACCGAAGCCGCGCTGTTCGATGGCGACCAGGAAGTGCCGTACCTGGCGAGCAACAACATCACCGCCTTCACCATCTTCGAGACGGAGACTGGCACGGTCAACAGCTACTACTTCGATCTGACCCGTCCGCAGGACGGCGTGACCCTGTTCGACCAGTTCACCATCGGCGATCAGGAATAAGCAGCACATCACGCAGTACGCACGTGCCCGCCGACTCTCTCGGTGGGCACGTACACTTTCCTCATATTCACCTGCTTCATTCACCTGCTTCATTCACCTGCTTCATTCACCTGCTTCATTCACCTGCTTCATTCACCTGCTTCATTCACCTGCTTCAACCCGCGAATCACCACGCCCCACACCTGCAATCTGATGCGCCATCGGCCCGCGTCTGATATGCTTAGGCGAATTTGGGCTGCTTCACACACCGCTCATGGCGGTTGATCGCAGATTTTGCGTATGTTCACAAAATAGCGGCTTTGGAGCAAAAAACATTATGAGGCACATCAATACATTTTCGATGGTGGCATACGACCCGGAAGAGCAGGCGTGGGGGGTGGCGGTCGCCAGCAAATTCCTGGCGGTGGGGTCGGTGGTCCCCTGGGCGCAAGCTGGCGCGGGCGCGATTGCCACACAAGCCTACGCCAAAGTCAGTTTTGGGCCAGATGGCCTGTTGATGCTGGCGAGCGGCGTCCCCGCACAAGAGATACTCGACCGCCTGCTCGAACTCGATCCTGGTCAAGCCGAGCGACAGATCGGCGTCGTCGATGTGCAGGGGCGCGCCGCCGCGCATACGGGCGTCAATTGCATGGACTGGGCCGGGCACAGGATCGGCGTGGGGTTCGCCTGCCAGGGCAACATCCTCGCTGGGCCGGAGGTGCTGGACGCGATGGCCGAGACGTTCATGACAGCGACCGGTGAACTCAGCGACCGCCTGTTCGCCGCCTTGCGCGCCGCTGATCTTGCAGGCGGCGACCGACGCGGCAAGCAATCGGCGGCGCTGTATATCGCCAATGAGGACAGCGGCTACGGCGGCGATAACGACCGCTATATCGATCTGCGCGTGGATGACGACCCGGAGCCTGTCACCAAGCTGGGTACGCTGCTGACTATGCATCACCTGTTTTTCGGCGAAGCCCGCCCGGAAGATCAACTGGACATCTCTGAAGACATCGCCCGCGAACTGCAAACAATGATGCAGGCGACCCGGCACTACAGCGGCGAGATCAACGGCCTGTGGGATGACGCCACCAAAGCCGCCTTCCGCGCATTGATCGGCAGTGAGAACCTCGAAGAGCGCTGGCGCTACGAGCAATCCCCGGATCACATCGACCGGGTGGCGCTGGAATATCTGCGCAGCCGTTTCGGGCGCTAAGCACCAATGATCACAGCGGCCTCAGCGACGCAGCGGCTGCGCCGGCTCAATACCCCGGTCTTGATCGTGCTGGTCGGGGCGATCTTCCGCATCACCGCCTTGACGGTCGATGTGCGCTTCTTGCCCGACGAGGCGCTGTTCACGACCTTCGCCCGTGACGCTGCCGTGTACGGCGAGTGGCTGCTGCCCGGCCCGCTCGATAAGCCGCCGCTGGCGATCTACGCCAATGCGCTCGCGCTGACGCTGTTCGTCGTGCAGGTCAACGCCGATGGCGTGCTCGATTTCCCCGTGCGGCTGGGCGAATTCGCTGCGCGTGTGCCCAATGTGTTCGCCGGAATCATCCTGATCGCCGTCGTCTATGCATTGGCGCGCCAGCTCTACCGGGATCGCGTGGTGGCGGCGTGGGCGGCGCTGCTGGTCGCGTGTGCGCCACCGCTGATCCGTTTCAGCGCCAGCGCTTTCACCGACAGCTTGATGCTGCTGTTCATGACGACCAGTTTGCTGGCGGCTGTGCGCGGTCGGCTGCTGTGGAGCGGCGTCTGGCTCATGCTGGGGATCGCCGCCAAGCCGCAGGCGATCTACGCGCTGCCGCTGCTGCTGGCGCTCAAGGCGGCGTTGATCGGCAGGTTCACGCTCCGGGAGACCGGGCGGTTTGCCCTGCCGCTGCTGATCGGGGCGGGTGCGCTGCTCATCTGGGATCTGCTGCGCGCCCCGGCGACGAGTTGGTGGGCGCTGGCGCTCGCCAACAACAACCCGGCGCGCTTGATCCGCGCCAATGAGGTAGGGCCGCGTCTGCTGGCGTGGGTGATTCACGGGCGGTTTGTGTTCGGCACCGCGACGATTGCGTTTCTGGTCGCGCCGCTGCTGACGATCAGCACCGGGATCATTCGGCAAGCCCGCAGCCGTGCGCCGCGCCGCGCCACCCTGATCGATATGCTGCTGCTGACGTTCGCCCTGGCCTATCTGCTGCTGCACTGGCTGGTGGCGTTCAATACGTATGAGCGCTATCTGCTGCCGCTGCTGCCGCCGCTCGCGTTGATCGGGGCGCGGGGGTCGGTGGCGTTGTGGCGCGGTTTGGGCCGCTACATCACCGGGCCGGAACTGACTCTGCTGGCGGGGGCGTTCGCCTTCGCGCTGATCACGTCCGGCTTCGACGGTGGGCGCTTGCCTGACCCCGCCCGCGCCGAGCAGGCGGGCATCGATGAAGTGGCGGCTTACCTCAACGATCAGCCGGTGGGGACGATCATTTACGACCGTTGGTTGGGCTGGCAGCTTGGGTATTACCTGGGGCCGTGGACGGACAAGCGCCGCGTTTATCACCCCACACCGGGCGCGCTCGTCCGGGACGCTGCCCAGCAGCCGGATCCAGCACCGCGCTTTTTCCCCGCTCCCGCTGATCAGCCGGTTGGCCCCTGGCTGACGGCCCTGCGCGCGGCGGGGTTCACTGTTGAGCTGGATTTGACGCTGGATCAGTTTGTGGTGTACCGCCTGCTGCCGCCGTGACTCCGTTAGTTGGCGGCCCGCTTGCGCCCGGTACGCAGGATCTCCATGACGACGGTGATCAGGTTGTTGGCGATGTAGGGTTTGGTCAAGTAACGATCCGCGCCGGAATCCAGGGCGCTGCGGATGGTGTCTGGGTCAATCACGGCAGAGAGCACCAGCACGGGCAGGTCGTCGAAGACAGCTTTGCTGCGCAGTTGGCGCAAAAACTCGATGCCGCTCATATCCGGCAGCATCAAATCCAGCACCAGCAGATCCGGCAGCGGGGGGGTGCGGAGCGCTCGGGCCGCCGCCGCCGCATTTTCGACCGTGATCGTCTCCACCTCAATGCGCGAGAGGAGCACCCGCACCAATTGCAGCAATTCAGGGTCGTCATCGACGACGAGCACGCGCTTATTCTGTGAAGCCACTGAAGATCTCCCTTTCGCCATTGCGCGACCGCGCGGGTCACAAGTGCGGGTCGTGATGGTGTCTATCGTACTCCATCGTACATCATTGCGCGCGGTGCCAACAGTCCGGGTTGGGGCCGCAGCGCAGATTCAGCCGGCGGTGCTTTGCTAATCCCGGCGCTTGGGTGTATGCTGAAGCAAATTTCTGAAACAGGCCATAGATCCAGCCTTGATCGTAGCACGGATCTGTGAGGAGCGACCAACCGATGCACAAGCGGCTCATGACATTGGCGACCTGCGCGCTGGCCCTGCTGGCGGCGGGTTGTTTCCGCCCGGCGAGTGACACCAGCGTGCCCACCAGCGCGGCAGCCAACCCCAGCGCCGCCGCGACAGCGCTGCCCAGCCCCACCCCCCAAGACGGCAC
>JAADYY010000558.1 GCA_010092805.1 Chloroflexota bacterium
ACCCAGGAAGAAGCGGTCAATCACAAAAACCAGAATGTGCTGTACCGTGCGTTGGGGCAGAATGAGGGGGTTGAGGTCGATACCTTCACCCGGCGGCTGCCCGCCCGGTCGCGGCTGGTCTTGTGCAGTGATGGGTTGTGGAACCAGGTGGAGGACAGTGAAATCCTCGACATTATCACGAAGAATCCTAACCCGCAGGAAGCCTGTAATAAGCTGGTTGGGTTGGCCAATTCGCGCGGCGGCATCGATAATGTGACCGTTGTTTTGTTGCAACTGCCCGGTTAATCTAAGCATCGAAGAGTTATGATAATGGAGATGGATCCGTATGTGGTGCTCGGCCTTGCGCCGAATGCCAATGACCATGACATTAAATCTGCCTACCGCCGGGCGGCGCGGCGCTTACACCCGGATGTGAATCAAAACAACCCAGGTGCGGCAGTGCAGTTCAGCGACATCACCGCCGCGCACGAGTTGCTGACGAACGTTGACCGGCGGGTGGCGTATGACCGTGAAGCGGCAGAAGCGCAGTCGGAAAACCAGTTGACACTGGGGTTTCGAATCACGCCGAGCAAGCGGGTGGTTGGGCCGCTGAGCGAGCCGCAGGTGATTTATCTGCTCGCGGAAATCATCCCAGATCCTCGTGCGCGCGATAAGCAGGAGCAGAAGCACGAGTCGCGGTTGAATCTGACGCTTGTGCTGGATCACAGCAATTCGATGAACGGCAGCCGCATCGATGAAGTCAAAGTTGCAGCGCACCGCATCATTGACCAACTGAGTCCGGACGATATTTTCTCGGTGGTGGGGTTTAACGACTTTTCGGAAGTGCTCATTCCGGCCACACCCGTGAAGGACAAAGCAGCCCTCAAAGCGCGCGTCAGCATGATGAATGCTTCCGGCGGCACGGAAATCTTCAAGGGGTTGGAAGCCGGTATCGCCGAGAACCGCACTTATCTGGGGCCACGGTTGGTCAACCATATTGTGCTGCTCACGGATGGCAATACCTACGGCGATCAAGAGCGCAGTGTGAATTTGGCGCGGGTAGTTGCCAAAGAAGGCATCGCGATCAGTGCAATGGGGTTGGGCCAAGAATGGAACGACGAATTCCTCGATGAACTCGCATCGGCTACGGGCGGCACCAGCGAATATATCAAATCCGCGAGCGCGGTGGTGCGCTTTCTGAACGATCATATCCGCAATTTGTCGAATGTCTTCGCCGAGCGTGTGCAGATTTCGGTGGCCCCCGACCCGGACGTGCGGCTGGAGTCGGCATTCAAGCTGGCGCCCAACCCACAGGCGCTGTCCATTACGCAGGGCTATATCCCGCTGGGGAGCTTGCAAACGACCCGCAAGATCTCTGTGTTGTTGCAGTTCGAGATGCCGGCTGACATGAAAGCCGGCTTCCGGTCAATTGCGCGGCTGGTGCTGAATGCGGACATTCTGGCGAACCGACGGCAGCAGCATATTGCGCTCAGCGATATTTCCCTGGAGATCTCGGAAAGCCCCCGGCCAGAAGAGCCGCCGACGGCAATTGTTGACGCGCTGGGGAAATTGACGCTGTACAGAATGCAAGAGCGCGCGCGCGAAGCCATTGAGCGAGGCGACATTCAGGAAGCGACGAGTCGGCTGGAGAACCTAGAGGCGCGGTTGTTGGCGATGGGGGAGGTGGAATTGGCACAGCAAGCGCGTTCCGAGGCCCAACAGGTTGCCTACACCAACAATCTATCCGATAAGGGACGTAAGGCGCTCAAGTACCAGACGCGCCATCTTCTGCTTGGGTCGAGCGTCGAGGAGCAGCCAGAATGAAAAATTGTCCGTACTGTGGGTGGTCGCATGTCCGTGAAGGCCTGCTGTTTTGCGAAGAATGCGGTCAACCGCTCACCACTGATGCTTCGGTGACCCTGCCCACGCGCGATCTGAAGTCATCCGAGAATATCAACGGTGCGGTGCCAACCTGGGGTACGACCACCCTCAGCAAAGATTCAACGATTGTACTGCATATCGGCGCGTCCGAGCCGCTGACATTGCCGGCGGAAACGGAAACGATTCTGGGCCGCCGCGATGGAGCTTCGGTGCGTCTGCCGGATCTCGACTTGACGCCATACGGTGCGCTGGAAAAGGGTGTCTCACGCATTCACGCGTCCATCCAACGCAAGGATGATACACTGATGCTGGTCGATATGGGCAGCTCGAACGGCACCCACCTCAACGGACAACGGTTGGTGGCGGAGCAGCCGCGCGTGCTGCGCGACGGCGACGAAATCCGCTTAGGTAAACTGACAGTGTTTATTTATTTCAAGGGCTGAAGTATCATGCGCGTTGCTGGCGCGCTGCGCGAGTGCCACATTTTAGAGTTGCTTAGCGCCACTTTGAGGATGGTATGATCACACTTCTGGTACATATCAACAACGCCGAACCCATTAAACTGGATGTCGACACTGTACCTGAACCGACTGACTCGGTATTGATTGGCAAGAACCCACGTGAGAAGACCGAAAGAGAAGTCGGCTGGATCGAAGATGGGGTGACGACCATCGTGTTGCCCTGGCACCGCATTAATTATATTGAGATTTTGCCCGCCCCGAGCGATGAAACCGAATTCCCAATGCCCTTCCGCGATTCGTAAACCGAGATAAAGGGGCAGATAATGTCAACCAAACTGCCGCGCACCACGCAGCGTGATGGCAAACAAATCCTCGTCGTCGACGATGAACCCCGCATGATCAATTTCATCCGCATGAACCTTGAACTCGAAGGCCATCAGGTGATTGAGGCGGATACCGGGTTGGCCGCGCTGGAGTCGGTGCGGACGAAACTCCCAGATGTCGTGCTCCTCGACGTGATGATGCCGGAACTCGACGGGTTCGAGACGTTGCGGATGCTGCGCGAATTCTCCAACATTCCGGTCATCATGCTCACGGCCAAAAGTGAGGAGAACGACATCGTTTACGGCCTGGAACTGGGCGCGGATGACTACATCACCAAGCCGTTTGGGCCGCGCGAACTCGCCAGCCGCATCAAAGCGGTGCTGCGCCGCGCTGATATGCCATCCAATTCGCCTGATCAGGCCACCCTGAAGATCGATGAGCGGTTGAGTGTCGATTTCAATCGCCGCGAAGTCATCGTCAACAGTGAGCGGATCAAGCTGCGCCCCACCGAGTATCGGTTGCTGTACCACCTGATCGAAAATGCAGGGTGGACGGTGCCGCATGATCAACTGCTGGCGAAGGTGTGGGGCTACGAATACCGCGACGAGGCGCATTACGTCCGCCTGTATGTGAATTATTTGCGGGAAAAGATCGAAGAAGATCCATCCAGCCCCAAATATATCATCACCGAGCGTGGCGTCGGCTACCGCTTCATCGATTTCAAGCGTGCGCCAGAAGCCGGCGGATAATTGTCGATGTGCCCCGCTTGCAGTGGCCGGGGTTTGATCGTACAATGAGCGCAATTAGGATCACCAGATCGCTCACCCTCAGGGAGGGGTTTTGTGGCTAGTTTCAAGATCGTCGTCACCGGGCCGTTTAATTCAGGTAAGACGGAGTTCATCAAGACCAGTTCCGAAATTCCTGTCGTTTCCACTGAACAACGCATCACCACCGAGGATCGCGGGATTAAGGAAGAGACGACGGTCGCAATGGATTTCGGACGTATGACGCTCGACGGCGACTTGCTCTATCTGTACGGCACACCGGGGCAGGCCCGCTTCGATTTCATGCGGGAGATTCTGTCCGAAGGGATGAACGGGCTGATCGTGCTGGTAGACAGCGCCGACAAGCCGTCGTTCCCCGACGCTGCCGAACTGATCAGCTTGTTCTCCGGGTTTGTGACTGTGCCGTATCTTGTGGTGGCGAACAAGAGCGACTTGGAAGGTGCGGCGCGCCTGGATGAAGTGCGCCGGGGCACCAAAGTCAGCGCGCAGGTGACGGTGATGCCCTGCAACGCCACGCAGAAATCCAGCGTGCGGCAGGTGCTGCTGCAAATGGTCAAGCTGCTCAAGGAAGAAAACCCCACGCCCTAAACTGCTCAACAA
>JAADYY010000559.1 GCA_010092805.1 Chloroflexota bacterium
CGCCTCTTGTCAAATGAGAGATGCATATCCGCCGTCGGTCGATCCGCTGCGAGATCCCCGGCGGCGCAGATTACATCCCGATAACGGTCTTTATCATGAGTAAACCACCAAAACACGCACCCCGAAGGGGCAAATTTGCAAAACAAAAGACTGTAACGGTGAAGTTCCGGCCCGCACGAAACATTTCAGTCCCCCGAAGGGGTAGGGCTGGGCTGCAACCCCAACCGAATTAACTCCAGAATAAGGAACAGCCCGGCTGTCAAGATTCTGGCCAAATTTGGGCCGTCTGCACAACCCATCAGCGATGTATCGGTCGAAAATTGCAGGGGTCAGGCAGCGCACTGACGAAACTCGGTTTTTGCACGGAATCTGGGGGGAGTTTTGCAGGCTGGATCGGGGTGCCGGGCGGGCCAGCACCCCGATTGGTGAAGGGACTAGCGCACAGCGACCGGACGGCCTTCGCTGCGGGCGAGTTCCTGCAAGCGGGCGATGCGGTCTTCGGTGCGCGGGTGCGTGCGGAACAGATCACCCAGGCCGCCGAGCGCGGGCGGCACGATGTACAGGTGCGCGGTCGCCGGGTTGACGGCGGCTTGCTGCGGCTGCCGCTGCTGACCGCGCCGTCCGCCGAGCATACCGCCCTGCATCGACTGCGACCAGGTCTCCAGCTTGCTCAGCGCGCTGGCCAGCGGCAGCGGATCGCCGAGGATGCGGGCACCGCCAGCGTCGGCGCTGAACTCACGCGAGCGCGAGACGGCCATCTGGATGATCGTCGCGGCGATGGGGGCCAGGAACAGCATCAGGAAGCCGCCGCCGCCGCCCTCTTCGTCGTCGCCACCGCCGAACAACATGCTCCAGAAGGCCATTTCGGCGATGAAGGTGATCGCGCCGCCGATGGTGGCCGCGATGCTGGAGATGAGCGTGTCGTAGTGTTTGATGTGCGCCAGCTCGTGGGCGACGACGCCGGCCAGTTCATCGCGGTTGAGCAGGCCCATGATGCCGCTGGTCACCGCGACCGCGCCGTTTTGCGGGTTGCGCCCGGTGGCGAAGGCGTTGGGCATGTCGGTTTCGATGATGTAAACGCGCGGTTTGGGCATTTGCGCGTTGTTCGCCAGCGATTCAACCATGTTGTGCAAATCGGGCGCTTCTTCTGCCGAAACTTCCTGCGCGCCGCTCATGCGCAGCGCCAGCGAGCCGGAGAACCACCACGCGCCCATGTTGAGCGCCGTCGCCAGGATCAGCGCGATGATCAGGCCGCCAGAGCCAGCCAACGCGCCGCCGATCACCATGAACAGGCCAGTCAAGCCACCCAGCAGCAGAGTGGTTTTAATCGTATTCGAGCCAATGATATTCATCGCAAATGTCTCCTTCCGTTAACGATACACCTGTGTAACGCTGTCAGACTCACGTCCGTGTGTTATTCGTCGCGCTGTCAGCCGATAGCTGTGTTTGCGGCGGGTGATCGTCCGTCCACCCGCCACCACGCCGCATGAACTCGCGTTTAGGGGATACGCGGATGGCAAGGGATACCATCTGATCATGATGATACCCGCAAATGCTTAAAAATTTAGCCGGTGAATATTAGAATTATTTTAGATCATCCCAGCAGATTAACAGCTCACCCGCTGTGATGCCCGCAATCTGCTGGTCAAGTTTAGCAAAAACAGCGGCTGGCGGCCCCCGCAAAACTGGGGTTGCCGCCGGAAACCCGACGCGCAGCGCGGGATCGTTTGCGCCGCCGCCGGGATCGGGTAGTATGGGCGCATCGGCAGAGAGCGTGCGAAGGTGCGTGCCCCATGACTCGCGAGCGATTGTTCAATCTCCTCACCGCCGTGATCGCGCTGGTCACGATTGGGGCGGTGGTGGTGTTGGTCCTGACGGCGGCGAACGTTGATCCGGGCGTGGTGGCGGCTGAAACTACTGCCGCAGCGCTCACCCGCGACGTGATCATCCCGGTCGCCGCACCCACCGACGATCAGGCGCTCAAACTCGCCGCAATCACGGTGGTGGAACGCCCGGACGCGCTGGACGCGGTGACAATCACAGTCCGCAACGTCACGAGCCGGCCACAGTCGGGGGTGATGTGGTATGTGCTCACACCCAACGACGCGCCCATCGGCCTGGGCGCGCCCGCCGCTTACACCGCCACACGCGAATCCATCGATGCACTGCCGCCCGGCGAAGCGCTGACCGTGACGCTGCCCGGCCCGGCGGCGGCGCTGATCGGCGCGTACCGGCTGAGTGTGTGGGCGCATCACCGGGGCGGGGCCGACGGCGGGCTGACCCACTCCGACGGCGTGACCGACCCGCGCGTGATCACGCTGGGGCCGGCACTCGCGCTGACGATTGATGCGGTCGCAACGACATTTGCCGATGATGACCTCACCAGCTTGATCGATGTAGGGTTGACAGTGATCAACAACATCCCGCAGACGGCGACCGTCGGGCTGTCCTACACGATCCATGCGGCGGGCACCGCCGACGCCGGGGGCGATCAGACGGCGGTGTTCACGCTGCCGCTCAATTTTGTGACGGTGCCGCCCGTCGAGGCGCGCGCCGGAGTCTACAGCGCTGCGGTGCCGCTGCCTGACGGCGATTATCGGTTGGCGGTGGCGCTCTACCGCGTGATCGACGGCGACTTGATCCTGATCGCCGAGGTAGATTACACCGACCCGATCACGATCCGCGCGCCCGCGCCAGAGCTGCCGGAGCTGCGCTTCGCTATCGAGGATGCAAGCTGGTCGTTCAACGAGATTGGCAACCAGGCGACGATGGATGTCACGCTTTCGGTGACCAACGACACGCCGGAACCCGCGTCGGTCGGGTTGTCGTACAGCCTGGCCGCGCCCGACGACCCGACACCCTGGCAAACAGGCGTGTTCACGCTGCCGTTTCGCTTTGTGGAGGTCGCGACGGGCAGCACCTACACCATCACGCACACCGATGAGGTGGTGCTGGCTGAGGGTGACTACGCGCTGACCGGCTACCTGCATCAGGTGGTTGACGGGGAGCAGCGGCAGATCGCGGAGGTCGAATACGCCGAGCAGATCGAGGTGGTGTTCGCGGAGGCAGATAACCCGCGCCTGAATTACGTGATCGAGAACGCCGACTGGACGGTTGACCCGGCGCGCGAGGCGGTGACGCTGGAGATCACGATGACGGTGACCAACAACACGCCCGAAACGCAGCGAGTCGGGCTGTCGTACAGCCTTTCGACCCCGCAGGACATGACGCCCTGGCAAACAGGCGTGTTCACGCTGCCGTTTCGCTTTGTCGATCTGGCGTCGGGCGGGACGTACACCTTCACCCACACCGAAGCGATCGCGCTGCCGGACGGCTTCTACAAAATCACGGGCTATCTGCATCAGGTGGTGGGCGAGGAGCAGATTCCGCTGTTCGCGTCCAGCTACCCGGATTTCATGCGCGTGAACCGGGGCGGCGCGTGATCGGCGCGGTGATCGCGGTGGTGACGCGCCACGCCTGGATCGGTTTTTTGCTGCTGAGCGCGGGCCTCGGCTATCTGCTGGTGTGGGAGCGCGGCCTGTACATCGACGATTATTTTTTCGGCGTCGCGCCGCTCAACGACCCGACGCTGCACGGCGGGCTGCGCCCGTTTGCCATGCTCATGCTCACGAGCATCAGCCGCTGGGTCGTCGATTATGAGCTGGCGATTCGGGTGGCGCAGGCGCTGCTCGCGGTGATCAATGCGGGGCTGTTCGGTTGGCTCGCCTATCGGCTGCTGCGCGCGCGCTGGGCAGGGATCGCGGGGGCGTGGTTGTTGGCGCTGCCGCTGTTCGCCTCCGAAGCGATTCTGTGGACGAATGCAGCGCTCTACCCGGTCGCGGTGTTGTTCATGCTGCTGACGCTTCATGCGTTTTACAGTTTGCTGCACACCGCCACCCAGCAGACGAGTTGGGGCGTCGTCGCGCTGGTGATGTTCACGATCAGCCTGTTGTTTCACGAATTGGTGGTGATTGTGCCGCTGCTGCTGCCACTCCTCGCGCTGATCGCCGCATTCGGTCGGCCCGGTGCGCGCCGCCGCTTCCCCCGCTACACGCTGATCGTCGCCACCGCGCTGATCGCCATCAGCGGGCTGGTGTATCTATCCCTGTATAACGCGAATGCGTTCGTCGCGCCGCGCGGCAGCGTCAACTTCAGCCTGACGAACCTGTTTCAGGCGCGCATCCCCACATTTCTGGAGCGCTTGGTGTGGCTGACGGTCGGGCCGGAGTGGGGGCAAGGGTATTTCGCGGAGGGCTTCTGGCTGGGCGCGCGCGAACTCGCTGCCACCCCGACCGGAGTCGCGCTCCTGCTGATCACAGCGGTGGTGCTGGCCGCCACCGTGATCATGTGGCCGGGGCGTTCTGGCGATCTCGACGCTGGGATCGGTGTGGGTGTCCTCGTCGCGCTGCTGGGAGTCGTGTGGTTCCTGGGCGGCCTGCTGATCCCTGGGGTGCTGGTCGAAGCGCAAATCCTCGAATACCGGATGCTGTATGTGCCGTTCGCCGGGCTGATTCTGGCGGCGCTGGCGCTCATCTGGCTGATCCTCAAAGCGCTGAATGGGACTCCGGCGGCGCTGCTCGTCGAGCGGCTGGCGCTGCTGGCCGCCGGCGTCATCGTCATCGCCGCAGCAGTGACTACCCTCGGCTATGCGCGCGCTTACACCGCCCGTGCCGATCTCAACACGCGCCAGCTCACGACGTTTACCCGCACTTTCCCGGATCATGTGCTGCCGGACGAATTGGTGTTGGTGCCGGTCGGTTTTGATCGCACGCTGTTTGACCAAACGCCGCGTATCAACCGGCTGTTTTTCGGCGTGTTCGACAACCGTGAGAATCTCGTCGCTTATCTGAGCGCGCAGTACAACTACGCTGGGTTCACGCTCATCGAGGGCGATTATTGGTGGGGTGTGACGTTGCAGACTCTCCCCAACGGCGAGTCGGTGCAGATTGGGCCAGCCCGCACGGACTTGAGTCTGGACGATGCCGAGCCGCTGCCGCTGCGACAGGTGCTGCCGATCACCTACCGCGAGGGGCAGATGTTCGCCGTCCGCCGCTGGACACCGCACGACTCCGAAACAAGCATCGGCTTCCCGGTCGCCGCTGATCTGAGCGCGTTGGGCATCCCCGTGATCGACCTGATCAGCGACTGATCAGCCGCTGGATTGACAACGGATCAACGCTGGATCAGGTCAGGGTAGGCGGCGCTGGCGACGGGCACCTGCTCCTCAGCATCGACGCGGTAGAGCCAGCCCGTGAGCACGTAGTCGCCCGGCGGCAGGTCGAGCGCTTCGCGGTAGGTGATCACGTAAGATTCGCCGGGCAGCAGCGTCAGGTAGCGCGGCGGCAGGTTGTAGACCGCCGTCTCCCACGCGGCGACGACTTCCGGCGGCGTGAGGCTGTAGGTGACGCCAACCTCGACTTCGGCGGTGGTGTTGTTCTCCATCGCCAGCGTGACTTCGGTATTCAGCGGCTCATCGACCGCCAGATCGTTGAGCTGTACCGCGCTGACGCTGATGCTGTACGGCGGCCCCACGAACAGACTCCGCCCGGCACCCGCGCCGTCGGCGTGGAAGCGCGCCCCCCCGGCATCGACGCCGTGTACCCACACGGAAATCTCGTAATCGCCCGCCGCGATGTCGGCAGCTGGCCCCGGCAGGGTGATCTTGGTGGTGCTGGCAGCGGCCAGTTCCACCCGCTGATCATTGGCGGTGTAAACGGCGGCGGCCCAGGGTTCGGGCGCATTTTGTGGTGCCAGGATGTACCAGACATACGCCGTTTGCGGGTTGGCGCGTGTGTTGGCGATCTCCACATCGACCGCCAGCAGATCATAGGCGGAATGCATGTAGCTGAACTGCGTCAGGCGCAGTGGTTGATCGACGTTGACGGTGAGCGGCACCGTCACGCGCGCGATCCCGCTGCCATTATCGGTTGATCCAGCGAGATTCACGAGATCTGTCCCGTTCAGGCCGATCACCGCCGCCCCGGCGATCAGCAACGCTGCTGTAATTGCTGCAACCATCGGCAGTCTGCGCCGCGCTGTATTCTCGCTCACGTATACTCCTCGACACACCAGATCGGTGCAGTTGGGTAGCTACTCAGCCCCCACCCCAACCCCGCTCCCAGCCGCGCAGCGGTGGTTGCCGTTGGCAGGTGGCGCGGGCGGCAGGGGGTGAGGGCAAAAAA
>JAADYY010000560.1 GCA_010092805.1 Chloroflexota bacterium
ACGAGTCTGTGGGCGACCGCGATGGGCGCGGATCAGCGGACGACGTGGCAGCCCGTCATCGAGACGGCGGTGATCTACGCGGGCGAAGCGTTCCAGAACGACGATCTCAAACCGGGCCTGAGCTGGCTGAGCCGGCAGGCGGAGGAAAAGGGCGCGTCACGGGCGTACCTGCTCGATTACGCGCGCGTACTCACAAGCAGCGCGCAAACGCACCTCGCGGCAGAGACGACCCAACAACTCACCGCGCTGATCGAGCATGGCCTGGACGCGCTGGCCGAAGACGATCCGGCGCTGGCCCTGCTGATGATGCCCAACCTGTTCCAGCCGATCATCGAAACATTGCAGCGCTACAGCCCCTACTGGCAGATCGAGTATCAGCGGCGCAGCGCCACAGCGATTGCCGCCGATGTGCGGGCGCTGGTCGGCTTCCTGGCCGATGAGCTGACGGGCATCAACGAAGGCCGCTTTCTCACCGCCGTCGATATGCAGCGCCACTATCTGATGCATCAGGGCATCTGCACCGCGTATTACCAGCAGTTGATCGATCTGGCGGTGGAGGTGCTGCGCCCCCTGCTGGATGAAGACAGCGCCGAACGCGCCACCGTCGCGCTGGAGGCCGCCAACGCCGCCCTCGAAAGCGAAAATCCGCTGGTGCTGGCGATGGCCGACCGCCAGGACGAGATCGTCACCTTCGTCATCGACCACCTGCAAAAGAATCACGCCGATTGGGTCAACAACTATCCAGGTGGCTGGGACGACGCCACCACCGATATGTATTACTGGCTGGGCTACCTGACGGACGCGCTCACCTTCAACCATCCGGAGTACCTGGCGGCGCACGTCGGTTGGCTCTACGACTATGGTCGGCAGCGCAGCAACACGGGCGATCATATTCGCGTCTCGCTGATCGCGCTCGGTCACGGGGTCAAGAATTATCTGCCGGATCACGCGCGGTCGATTCTGGGGGTGATGCAGGGCGCGCTGGCCCGGCTGCCGCAGACGGCGGGGTGACCATAATGTTCCGACCGATTGAAGCCTACACGCTTGACCAGCTCATGGCGCGCGGTGGGGCGCGCCCGCTGCCCGTCCCGGCGGAGTTCGCTCGCTGCGCAGGATCGCTGCGTGGGGTGCCGCTGGTGATGACCAACAGCGCCTACGAAACCGAGCGGCTGCGCAAAGTCCGCGTGACCTATCTGGACGGCGGCGACGCCGCGCAGATCATGACGACGATGGCCTTCCCGCACACCACGTACGACCTGCCCATCTTCGCGGCGGATATGTTGTCGTTTCGGGGCGCGCCGCACCTGATCGTGATCGATCATCAGGTGCTGTTCAAAGCCGACGCCGACTACGACCGCCGCTATATCGCGCCGCTGCGCCCGGTCTACGAGCGCTACGCCCACCTGCCGACGCGCGAGCGGACGCTGCCCGCCTGGACGGAGAAGTTCTTCTCGCGCTACACGCACTACTCGCGCCCCACTGTGGCGTATGTGCCGGAGGTGCTGGCCGTTTACCGCGATTACTGGGACATCTACCTGGATCACGTCGCCGCCGCCGAGCCGCCCCCGCCGGAGCGCGCGCCGCATGTCCATGCACAGCAAGCCGCCTACTGTGCGGATCATATCGCCAATGAGCAGGCCGAAGGGATGCTGCAAAAGCTCTTCGGGGAAGCTTTTTATGAAGCGTTTGTCCACCGCTTTTTGTTTGATGTTCACCCGGCAGGGATTTATTCGTGAGGTTGACATTTTTTCGATGAAGATTTACACCAAAACCGGCGACGCCGGCGAAACCAGTCTGTTTGCGGGCGGGCGCGTCCGCAAAAGTGATATTCGCGTGGAAGCTTACGGCACCGCCGATGAACTCAACTCGTTTATCGGGTTGGCCCGCGCCTACCCACTCCCCGACCCGGCCCCCGAATGGCTCGAGCAGATCCAGAACGATCTGTTCACCGTCGGCGCGGACCTGGCGACGCCCAACGACGCCAAAGTTGACTGGCTGGTGCGCCTGGATGCAGCGGCGGCCACCCGGTTAGAAACCGCCATCGATTCTATGGACGGGCAGCTCACGCCGCTGAAAACCTTTATCCTGCCGGGGGGCACGCCCGCCGCCGCCACGCTGCACATCGCGCGCACGGTTTGCCGCCGCTGCGAGCGTATCTGCGTCGATCTCGCAGCGGAGCAATCGGTCAATGTGCATGTCCTCACCTATCTCAATCGGCTCTCAGATTTTCTGTTCACGCTCGCGCGGTGGGTCAACCAGCAGGCGGGGGAGAGCGAAACCAAGTGGTCGGTGCGGTCATAATCGGGTGTCAGTGAGCGAAAGCGCGTCAGCATGTGGACGGAGACGACCCCCATACTCATCGTGATGATCACGGCCAATCACCGTCTGGCGACGATGATCGACGAGTTGTGCGCGATGCTGCATTATCGCTTTCGGGCACTGCAAGACCCGCTGGACGATATGGAAGCGATTACGCAAGCCAGCCTGATCATCAGCGATGCGGTCAACGAGCCAGAAGAGATCGCGCGGGCGCGGCTGTATGCGGTGCCGCCAGTGGTGCCCGTGCTGTGGATCGTGCCAGAAGATGAAGCCGCCAGCAGCAAAGGCCAGCGCGTGCTCGCCAGCCCGTTCACGGTGCGCGACGCGATCAGCGCGATTCAACGGGTGTTGCTCGACCGCACGCGCGATGCACCGCTCCACCTGACTGAGAATTTTCTGTATTCGCTGGTGCTCTCGTCATCCACCAAAGCGATTCTGGAAGTGATGAGCCGCCATATCACTGAGACGCTGCCCTGCGACCGCATCGGCATTCTGACGTTCGACGAATACACGATGGCGCGCTGGGTGTACTGGCACAACGCCCCAGATGCCGATGTCCAGCAGCGGTTGGCCGATCTGACGCTGTCCGCCCACGAGATCAAGCGGCCCTGGTTCAAGACGGCGTTCATCGCCGGGGACATCGTTGGGGTGCTGATTGTTCACTGCTCAGCGGCCTTAGAGCGCTTGCAAGAGACAGCGCTCCGAGATATCGCCGCGACGACGGCCAAAGTCTGGGTGCGCGAGATGTCGCTGTCCAGTTCCCATGAGCGCATCGCCGAAATGCAGGCTTTTGATCTGCTGGGGCAGGCGATTGTGGCCCAGCTTGACGCGCAGGAACTCATGGATGTGATCGTCAACAGTGCGCGCATGCTGGTCAACGCCCAGGGTGCAGCGGTCTGGTTGCACCGTGACAACCGGCTTGCGCTCATGGCGCGCGCTGGAACACCCAAGCCAGACACGCCAACTATCGCACTCAACCAAAACAATCTGCTCACGCGGGTGCTCGTCGGTAAGCAGCCACGCCTGATCGACGGGCCGCAGTTCACAGACGGCACCTATCCTGAAGCGGCGGTGCGGCAGGCGTTGTGTGTGCCGCTTGTCGGCGAAACCGAGTCGATTGGCGTGGTGGTGGCGGTCAATCCTGTAGCCCACGAGGTGTTCACCACCGAGGACGAATGGCGGCTGCGTAATCTGGCCTCGTGGAGCGTCATCGCCATCACCAACGCGCATCTGCATCAACAGACGCAGGGCGCTTTACAACGTGAACGCGCTTACCGCTCCCGCCTGATCCATACAGAGAAACTGACGGCGCTGGGTCGGTTGGTGGCGTCGGTCGCCCATGAGATCAACAATCCGCTGCAAATCGCGCAGAGCTGCCTGGATCTCACGTTGGCGAACAACCGCGAACTCACCGCAACCACCGCCGAAAATCTGCATGTTGTCCAGGATGCCATCGACCAGATTGGCGGGGTGATCCAACGCATTCAAAGCGTATACCGCGTGCCGGATCAGCGCCCGCGCGCGACCGACATCAACGCGCTGCTGCGCCAAGTGACCGAGATGGTGGCGCATCACATGCAGCAGAAGCAAATCGCCCTCGAACTGATGTTGGACGATACATTGCCCGCTGTGGAGGCCATCCCGCACGAGCTGCGCCAAGTGTTCCTGAATCTGCTGCTGAACGCCATCGACGCGCTGGACGCGGACGGGCTGGTGTCCATCCGCAGCGACTATGTGCCCGATCAAGATCAGCTTGCGGTAACGGTCAGCGACACGGGCAGCGGCATCCCCAACGACGTGTTGACCTCAATTTTTGAGCCATTTTTCACAACGAAAGCCGATGGTTCAGGCCTCGGTTTAGCGGTGTCTCAGGATATTGTGAAACAATATGGTGGGCGCATCACTGTGTCGACACGCGCCGGCGTGGGCACCAGCTTTATCGTCTGGCTGCCGGTGGCTGCCTATGCCAGCGCGCCCGCGCCCCTGCCGGCCCCCGGCAGGTGACACAGGCGCTAATCATACAAGCCGTTGAGGAATAAGCGGGTGAGCCGATGACAACAGGATTCTCCATTTACGAAGCCCTACAACCCTACGCCGGGCGCGTCGGTGTGCGCCTGTCACGCGCCGCGCTGGATGACCTCGTCTACCAGATCATGGAGACGCTGCGCACCACCCGCACGCAGCGGGTTCTGGCCCGCCTGGAGCCGGGGGCAGCACTCACCGTGAGCGGCGGCATTTTGTTCGCGCAGCCCGCCGAGCAGCCGTCGGCGCTGCCCCCTGGCTGGCAGACTCACCGGCTGGCCCCTGATGACGCGCTCGTGGCGGATCGGTTTATCGTCTCGGACAGCGACGGGCTGCCGATTGTCTTGCTGGCCCGCCAGCGCGGGGCGGAATTCTTCGCGCTGCTCAGCATCGATGAACCGTTGGTGGAAAACGCACGCGCCATCCTCACCCAGTATCACGGTTCATCGTACACCCCCATCATCCCGAACCACCCGGCAATGCAGGCGTCGGGGCGGCTGGTCGTCACGCTCAAGCGCGCTTATGGTGCCGAGCTGATCAGTTCCTGGGTCAACCGGGCGCTGCTGGTCACCGGGGGGGCGCAGCTCAACGAACTGCGCCAGGCGATTGGTGCAGTGTCCATGCGCTGGCACAGCCCGAAGCACGATCTCACGGTAGGGTCGCTGCCGCCAAGCCTGACGCGCGACCGCACCAACGACGGCATTCACCAGCTTGAACGTGTCACACTCCCAGACGGCACCGTGTTCGAGGCCGCCGGGATGGCTGGGGACACCGAGTTTGCGCAGCGCTGTCATGTGTGTATTGGCGTGTTAGCCGCCACTGAATCCGACGACACCGATGCGATCAAACCGCCTGCGGCAAGCGCCCCACCTGCGGAACCTGAAGCCGAAATCAAACAGGTGAATTTCGATTTCTCGCTGGATCAATTCATGGAGTCGTTGCACAACGACGCGGACAGCGACACCACTTGGCCGCCGCTCGCCGAAACGCCCGCCGCACCGGAAGAGTCTGCACCGCCAACGGATCCGGCACCGTCGGCAGCCCCCGCCCCAGCACCGCCTTCGGTGGCGGAGCCGACCGACGACGCGCGCGCGGACAGCAATCTACCCGACGATTGGCCGCCTGCGGACTTCGATGCTAGCGAGGAAGCACCTGCGTTTTTGAAGGATTGGCCGCCCGCTGTTGACGATGAAACTGACGCGGGCGCGCCTGCTGCGGGCCTGCCGCCCGCCGGCAACGGCACACCCAACGCCGACCTCATCACTGCCGTAAGTGCGGACGATGCCGGGAGCGGCAACATTGCCGTGCCAGATGCGGGCGTCGCGCTGTTGAGCTACGTCAACCGCGAGATCAGCTTTCTGCGCGACCGCATCCTGGATATCGGGTTGGCGCAAAGCTTGGCGCAACAGCCGCGCGATGCCCTGAATCAATTTGTCAACCGCTCCGGTGATCTGCTGCTGCTGATCGATGAAGTCGTGTACATGCAGCGCATGGTCGAGCAAGTGCAGGCCAGCCTGGAATCGCTCGAGCCGCACGTGCTGCTGGGGTCGCTGGTGATCACCTACGCGGGCGAGGCTGAACGACGCGGCGTTGATCTGACATACGACGCACCCGAAGAACTGCCGTCTATTCAGGGCAACGCCGAAGCGCTCAACCGGGCGCTGGTGATCATCCTAGAGCGTGCCATCGAGGAAGCCGCGCCGCGCGGTCGTGTCGAGATCGGCGCGGCGCTGGTCAACAATGACGCGCTCGAATTCTTCGTCCGTGATACGGGCCAGCCGCTCGATGACAGCGCCATGACCGATCTGTTTCGCCCGCGCTTCCTCACCGACGACAACGCTTCTGGGCTGGGGTTCGCGGCGCTCGTGCCCATCGCCGAAGCGCATTACGGCACCGTGCAGGTCAAACGCGAAAACGCCCTCAACGTGATTGCGCTGCGCCTACCCATGCACACACGTCAACCCAAGAATTAGCCAAACCAGGAGAAGTGAACGTCCATGTCCAAACACATTCTAATTATCGATGACGATGTGCGTGTGCTGCGCTACCTGCAGCAGGGGTTGATGGGCTTAGGCGACGGCTACGCGATCACGGCGGTCAATTCGCCGGAAGAAGCGCTCACGCACATTGAGGGCCATAAGCCGGATCTCGTGATCAGCGACCTGCGGATGCCCGGCATCGACGGGCTGCAACTGCTCCAGCAGATTCACGAGCGCTACAACGACACCCGGCTGGTGCTGATGACGGCCTACGGCACCGATGAGGTGCAGGAAGCCGCCCGCAAACTGGGGATCTATCGGTTCATCACCAAGCCGTTCCGCAACGAGAACCTGATCAACATTGCCCGCAGTGCGCTGAGCGACGCGGACAACATCGCCATCAGCACCGAAGGCATGTTGATCATCCCGGACAAGAGCCTGACGGCCATCAACGATGTGCTGCATCAACTGCGCACCGAAGTGCGGCCCGAACTCGCGCTGATGGCCGATATGTCCGGCCACGTGATCACGCATGTCGGGACGACGATGGGCATCGATCTCAATTCGTTGGTGGCGTTGGTGGCCGGCAGCTTCGCAACCGCCGCCGAACTCGACCGCATTTTCGAAAAGATCAACCCGTATGAGCAGCAGGCCATCCCGGACGACGAGCCGATGTACGTCACGTACCAGGAAGGCCGCAACCATGACTGCTACTCCGCCAACGTCGGGCGCGATCTGTTCTTCACGGTCGTGTTCAAGCGGCAAGGTGCTAATAAAGTGGGGATGGTGTGGCTGTACATGCGGCGCACCTTCCGCAACCTGCAAGAGATTATCATGACGCAGGCAGCCCAGGTGCCGCCGGAACTGATCAGCAACAACAGCACATCAGTCGTCAGCGAATTCGAGACGATGTTCAAAGACGAAATCGACAAAAAGATCGAGTAGCCGCCGGTGCGGCAACCCACGTTAGGGGCAGGCCAGTGTGCTGCCGAGGCCGTAGCGTTCGCGCGTCGCGGATGTCAGGTCTGTTGCGATGATCGTGCACGCATAGGCCACAAGTTCGCGGTAATCGCTGTGCCACAGGCGCGCGGTGTGGTCGGCGCTGCCCGTGAGCACGAAGCGCCCACCCGGCGAAACCGCCACCTGCGTAATGGCATCGCTGTGCAGCCCAAAAATCCGCAGCGGTTCGCCAGACTCGCGATCCCACACGCGCGCCGTGTTGTCCGCGCTGCCCGTGAGGATCGTCGTGCCATCAGGGGCAAACGCCACGCTCAGCACATCGCCGCTGTGCCCTTCAAAGATCTGCACCTGCGCGCCCGTTGTCGCGTCCCACAAACGCGCGGTGCTGCCAAACCCATCGGTGATGTCCACCAGCACCTGCGACCCATCTGGTGCAAACACGCCACTGTGGCTGCGTCCTGCGGCGTTGAGCAGCGGTTGGCCGAGCTGAATGCTGCCGGTGGCTGCGTCCCAGCGCCCGGTAGCCACCCGTTCACCGACGACGAGCAGCGCGCCGCCGCTGGCATCGAACGCCGCAGTCTGCACACAGCAGTTGACCGCGACATCAGTCAACTGCAATTCGCCCGTCGCCGCATCCCACACGCCCAACGCCCGTTCATCCGACAGGCTGCCCGTCAGAATCGAGCCGCCGTCCGGCGACATGGCGACGCTCGTCACACAGCACGGATGCGCGTCCAGGTTGTAGATGGGTTCGCCGGCTGTCGTCCAGGCCCACACCCGCCCCATGCCCGTCCCCGCCACGATCTGCGTGCCATCCGGCGAGAAAGCCACTCCCGTCACCGGGTCGCCGGGGTCGGTGAGCAGTTGCTGGGTGGTCTCGATGTCCCTGAGCACGCTGCCATCGGGGAGCGCCCACAACCGCACCGACCCGTCGGCGCTGCCCGTCACCATCTCGGTGCCACCCGGCGCAAACGCCACACTCGTAATCTGATCGGTGTGCCCAGTCAGCACGGGCAGTGCGTCAAGCCGCGCCAACGCCGCCAACAGCGTCAGGTCGGCTTGCGGATGATACGCCTCGTTCAGCACGTGAATCGCCAGCAGCGCCGCAGTCTCGATGTGGCTTTCTGGCAGGTGCAGTATCCCGTTGGCTTCGTTGATCAGATTGAGGCGCTGCGCCTGCGCTTGCGCTTGCGTGAGCGTCACCAACAGCACAACGACCACCAGCGCCAGCGCCGCCGCGCCCAACGCGATCAAGCGCGCGAACGCCCCGGCTGTCCGCTGCCGAGCAATCGCTGTACTGCGGCTCGATGCGATGTACGCGACGTGCAGCGGCGACGGCGGCGGCGACTTGGTGACCGCCCGCGCCAGCCAATCGTCTGCGTCCTCGATCTCGCGCCCGCCCAGCAAGAAGCTGGCATCGCGGCCCTTCGCGTCCCATTCGCGGGCGCGCATCAACAGCCGGGTGTGTTCGCTGCGGTGCTCCAGATCCGCATCGAGCGCCGCTACAAAATCGGCAAAGGTGGTGTCGAAATCGTCGTGCTCGCGGAAATACACCCAGTTATGCCGCGAGAGTGTCTTCCAGTTGTTCTGGGCCAGCGCGACCAACTGCCGCCCGTTCAGCGCGGCCAACACCATATAGTCGAGATCATTGCAGGCATCGGCCAGCGCCGAAAACGCCATCCGCTGATTGGCTTCGCGGCAAATGATGGGCACCACCCGCTTGTGCTGCTCAATGGCATGGGCGATCTCAAGTTGGCACACTGGCGATGTCATCGAATCCGGGCTGATCACGAACAGAAATGTATCCGCCTCTTCGATTCCGGTGCGAATCGACTGCCACCAATCGGCTGTGAGGGGAATCTTCTCCCAGTCAACCCAGATCTGGCGGCCCTGCTCGACCAGCGCGTCGTGCAGCTTGCGCACAAACGCAGAGTCTTTGCGCGAATAGGAGATGAAAATATCGCTCACGGGGTGTTTTCCGTATCGCTTGTCATCAGGAGGATTACACAAATTGTAACCCAGTGCCCCGCCTTTGTCGATGCACTTATCCGCCGCTCAACCGACGCCAACCCACTGCTCGCAGACGTGGCGCAGCCTGAATTTGCATCCTGTTATCTTTCCGAATTCCATCCAGATTCCACGAAAATTTCGGGGGCCAACCTAATCTTAACCATCTGCATCCCGCCAACTGTGCGACAATACATCTGGAGATGATCCGGCGAGGACTCAAGCGATGGCAGTGCCAAACCAACGTGACTTCGCAACCGAAGTGAGAAGTGATCGTTTGGACACCCTCTGGCGGCTGACGCTGATCAGCGTGCTGCTGGTGGGTGCGGTGGTGCTGTTTGACGCCTGGTTCGACAGCCGCAGCCCAGTCGTCCCGCTGATCCCATTCGCCATCGTTATCGCTGGCTGCCTGGCCACGCGCTGGCTGCTGCGCGATCCTGAGCGCTATTTGGGTGCCGCCCACGTCTACGCCTGGAGCTGCATCCTGGCGTTGGGCACTGGTCTGTTCTTCAGCGATCCGCAGTTCGCCGATATACTCCCGTTCGGCTTTCTGCCGATCATCTTCTTGATCGGGCTGCTGCTGCCGCCGCGCTACATTTGGGCCGCCACGCTGCTGAGTGCCGGATTGTCAATCGGCGTGCCATACGCCGCGCTCGGTAATTGGGCCTTCGCTGGGCCACACCAGATCGCGGCGCTGCTGCTGATGGCGATCACGGCGTTCTTGTCCTCACAGATCACGGGCGAACTGTATCAAATTGCGGAGTGGGCGCTGAACAATTACCGGCGCGAACGCCGCATCACCGATGAACTGGTCGAGAACCGGCAGTTGCTCGAACGAAGCTTGGCCCGCAGCGAGGCGCTTAGCGAACGCCTGCAAGAGACCAACGAAGCCCTGACCGTTGCGAAAGCCGCCGCCGACACCGCCAACCGTCAGCGCGGCCAGTTCCTCGCCAACATGAGCCATGAGCTGCGCACACCGCTCAACGCGATCATCGGCTTTAGCGAGACGATGCTCAAATTCCCGCAGATGTACGACGATGTCAAGCTGCCAGAGACCTACCGCAGCGACTTGCAGCAAATCTATGACAGCGGGCGTCAACTGCTCACCGTGATCAATGACATTCTCGATCTGTCCAAGATCGATGTCGGCAAGCTGGAAGTCCGCATGACAGGCATTGACCTGAAGCCGATTGCCGACAGCGTGCGCGCCACCGCCAACGGCTTGATCGGGGAAAAGCCGCTGCACCTCGCGTCGCAGATCGACGACGACCTGCCGCTGGTGTGGGCGGATGAGCACCGCATCCGCCAGGTGCTGCTGAATCTGTACAGCAACGCGGCGAAATTCACCGACGCGGGCGTCATCACACTAACGATCCGTGCGCGGGCCGATCATGTTCATATCAGCCTGCGCGATACGGGCGTCGGCATCACGCCGGAAAAACTCGACACGATCTTCGAGGAATTCGCCCAGGTCGAAAACGAAGGCCGCGACCCGCGCGCAGGGGCCGGGCTGGGCCTGACGATCTCGCGGCAGTTGATCCAGTTGATGGGCGGGCGCATCTGGGCCGAAAGCATCGTGGGCGTCGGCAGCACCTTTCACATCACGCTGAGCACCTACCAAGCACACATCAAAACCGACTCGTCAGCGCCGGTGGTGCCGCAAATCGCGCCGCCTGAACGAGCAGCGTTATGAGGCAAGTTCATCGATGCAAATTCTGTATGTAGAAGACAACCCGGCCAACGTCGCCCTACTGGAACGCATTGCACGGATGGGAGGGCATCAGGTCGTCGCCTATGACAAGGGCGAAACCGCCCTACAGCGCATCCGGCGCGATAAGCCCGACCTCATCTTGATGGATCTGCAACTTGCCGGGCCGTTGGGCGGCCTGGATGTGGTGCGCCGGCTGCGCGCCGACGGCTTCAGCAAGCCCATTGTTGCGGTGACCGCCTACGCGATGGTCGGGGATCGCGAGCGCTGCCTGAGCGCCGGGTGCGACGACTACATCGCCAAACCGCTGGCCGTCGCCGAGCTGGTGGCGTTGGTGCAGCGCTACGAACTCGCCCCCCCCAAAGACGGCGCGCCGCGCATCGACGACACCGTCGGCTGAGCACCCGTTAATACAAAATCGGCAGCAGGCCAGGCCGCACCGTGAACGTCAGCGACTGGCCGCTGGCGTACTCCCCGTCGAGTTCCAGCCCCAACGGCCCCGCGGGGGCCTGAATCGCGATCTGCCGCGCGCGCGCCGTGCGCACATTCGGGTGAGTGAGGTGGCTGCCGTCGTACACGCGGCGCAGCGCCGCCAAAACCCGCAGCCGCGCAATCGCCTCGATCAGCACCACATCGAAGAGACCGTCGGCCAACTGCGCGTCCGGCGCAATCTTCATGCCATGGCCGAAGGTCGTCCCGTTGGCGACGGCGACCACATACGCGCCGCCCTCATACCAATCCCGGCCATCCAGCCTGATCTGCACGTGCTGCGGCTGGTGCGCCAGGATGCTGCTGATCGTCGCTTGCAGGAATGTCCAGGTGCGCCGCCGCCGTGCGCGGTTGACGCGCTGCGCTACATCCCCGCCGATTCCGGCGCTGGCGATGTTGAGGAAATAGTGCTTGCCGCCGGGATACTCCAACAGACCGATGTCGGTGCGGTGCGGTTCCGCATTGGCGATCCATTGGGCGGTGGCCCGCAAGCTGCCGAAGGTCGCACCGACGCCGCGCGCCCAATCGCTGCCCGTGCCAATCGGCAGATTGCCGTACACCATTGGCGGGCGATCTGGCCGCTGTTCGTTGATCGTCACCAGTTCGTTGATCAAAGCGTGGTTGGTGCCGTCCCCGCCAATCGAGATCACGCGGGTGAGTCCCGCTTCGTAAGCGTGTTCGAGGTGCGCTGCCACTTCCTGGGGGTGCTGCGTCACCGCAATCACCAAATCGCCGAGCAGCTCCCACAGGAGCGGCTCCAATTCATGCCACACACGCCCGGCGGCCCCGCCTGCGGCGTGCGGATTCAAGACGATCAACGTTTTACCCATGCCCCTCCATTGGGGAGTCTGTGTGTTGTCGGTGGTTACGGCTTGCTGATATAGCGGTCGATCAGCGCGATCAAGTCGTGCAAGCTGAAAGGTTTGGGGATGTACGCATTTGCGCCAAACTCACGCGGGTGGGCGTCCGCTTCGCTTTTGCCGCTCATGGTGATGACCGCCACCTGCGCCCAGCGCGCCTCACTGCGCAGCCGTTCGATGAACGTTATCCCGTCCATATCCGGCATTTCCAAATCGCAGACAATCACGTCCGGCTCAAAATCGGCCACCAGCAGATTCAGGCCCTGGGTGCCGGTTTGCGCGGTGCGCACTGTGTGCCCGGCCAATTCGACCGCCTCGCGCAGCACCACAATCAGTTCGTGATTGTCATCCAAAATGAGTACATTCCCCATATTGTGCCCTTCGTTCTACGCCCGAACGTGCCCCTCACCGAGGATGATCCACTTGTAGGTGGTCAGTTCCTCCAGTGCCATGGGGCCACGTGCGTGCAATTTCTGTGTACTTACGGCGATCTCTGCACCCAGCCCCAACTGGCCGCCGTCATTGAAGCGGGTGCTGGCGTTGACAAACACCGCCGCCGAGTCCACTTCATCCACAAACTGATCGGCGTGGGCGCTGGTCTGCGTCAAAATGCCGTCAGAGTGCTGCGTGCTGTGCGTGCGGATGTGTTCAATCGCCTCATCAACGCCGCCCACCACCTTCACGCCCAACACCAACGACAACCATTCGGTATCGAAATCGTCCGGCCCGGCAGGCTCTACCACCGCATGGCCGTTCGATCCGTTGCCCCCGCCGCCCCCGTGCCCGTTGAGCAGACTCAGCGCGCGCGGTTCGGCCTTCATCTCGACGCCGGATGCGCCCATATGATCAACCAGGCGCGGCAAAAACGCCGCCGCCACTGCCTCATGTACCAGCACCGTATCCAGCGCGTTACACACCGACGGGCGCTGTGTCTTGGCGTTGTGGATCACCGCCAGCGCGTCATCGAGATCCGCCGTGTCATCGACGAACAGATGACAGACGCCGATCCCGCCCGTGATCACGGGGATGGTGCTGTGTTCACGGCAGAATTCGTGCAGCGCGTTGCCACCGCGCGGGATGATCATATCGACGTATTTATGCAGCTTAAGGAGCTGCTGCACGTAGGCGCGGTCGGTGCTCTCGATGTACTGCACCGCATCGGCCAAGCCGAAGGGGGCGAGTGCGGCACTGATCGCGCGGACGAGCGCCAAATTGCTGTTGAACGTCTCGGAGCCGCCGCGTAGGATCACGGTGTTGCCACTCTTGAGCGCCAGCGATGCCACATCAACGGTGACGTTGGGCCGCGCCTCGTAAATCACGCCGAGCACACCCATCGGCGTTGAGCGCCGCGAGACGCGCAGCCCATTGCCGAGCACACGGCTGTCGAACACCCGCCCAACCGGATCAGGCAGGGTGACGACCTGGCGCACATCCGCGATCACGCCGTCGAGCCGCTTCTGCAAATCCAGCCGATCCAGCAGCGCGG
>JAADYY010000561.1 GCA_010092805.1 Chloroflexota bacterium
AGCATGTGATCATTGGTGTCATGGTATCTGCACACCGAATCGTTTGCGAAAGTTGATAGGAACAATTCATGCCTGTGAACGTTTATTGGCGGGATACCGAACAGACGATAATGTGCTTCGATTGTATCGGGCGCTGGACGTGGAAAGAACTGATCGACGCGACGCACACCAGCTATGATATGGCCGACTCGGTGCCGCACCGCGTGGATGCCGTTGTCAACCTCACCGACGGGCGCTACCTGCCCGGCGGCGCGTTCGGGCAAATCAACACACTGGCCCGGCGGGGGCGGGACAATTGGCAACTCGGCGTGATCGTCGGGGCCAATCAGGTGGTCAAAGCGATGATCACCATGTTCAAGCAGCTTTACAGCGAGAGCGGGCAGCACTTCGTTTTCGCCGAAACCGTTGACGACGCGCTGGCGTTGATCGCGGCGCAGCGCGAACAGGCACACTCAGCCACCGAAGCGCACGACCCGCGCCCCTGAGCAACCAGGCGCGATATAACAGTTTGACCAGTTTGAGCGAGGAATGTGATGCCGGTGCGGCTTGATTGGCAGGATGCAGCCCACACGATCCTGTGTTTTGAATATTTGGGGCGCTGGACATGGCAGGAATTTAAGCACAGCGCCCGCGAGGGGCAAGAGATGGCGCTGTCGGTGCCGCAGCGCATCGCTGTGATCGCCGACCTCACCAACGGGCCGTTTGTGCCCGACGGCGCGTTTGGGCAGGTGGACGCGCTCACCCGTGATGCGAGCGCGCATTGGCAGCTCGTGGTGATTGTGGGCAGCACCCCGACAATCACCGCGCTGCTCCGCGCCTTCAAACGGGTGTACCGTGAAGCCGGGCAAACCTATCTCGTCGCCGACACCATCGAGGACGCGCTGAATTTGATCGAGGAACACCGCAGGCAGAACACGGCGATCACGCCTGCACCCGACACCACCCCCTGATAGACCAAGCTGCCGCCGCGATCTCGGTGCGTCCGGGGTTGTGTGCGGCACGCTTGTCACACCGCGCGTTTTCAGCCATTTCACGAATTATTTACTCACCTATCAGCAACCGTGTTTGTTTCCAGGTGTATAAAATGATCGATGGCGTTGTGGTGACCGCCCACACCCCAGATACCTCCATTGACGTAGACACCGACGTAGATACCGGGGAACCTCATTATGGCTATCAAGGTCTATTGGCAGGATGCCGCGCATTCGATCATCCGCTTCGATTACCGTGAGCAGTGGACATGGCAGGAGTTCATCAACGCGGCCCGCGCGAGCTGGGCGATGGCAGACACCTCAACGCATCGCGTCGATCTGATCGCCAACCTCACCGACGGGCAAACCATTCCACCGACCGGCGCGTTCGGGCAGATCAACGCCATCACCCGTGAGGGGGGCCGCCATTGGGAGATCGCGGTGATCGTTGGGGTCAACCCCGTGATCAAGACGCTCGTCCGTGCATTCAAACAAATTTACCGTGAAGCCGGGCATAAATACCTCGTCGCCGATACAATTGAGGATGCGCTGACGCTGATCGCAGAGCACCGGGCGCAAGCCGAAACGATCACGGAGGCGCAACCCCCGAATCGTTGAGCGAAACCGAGGCGTCTTATGCCGAAAATTGTCTCCCTGATTCCGAGCGCGACCGAGATCGTGTGTGTATTGGGATTTGAGTCTGATCTGGTGGGGCGGTCGCACGAATGCGACTACCCCCCAACTGTCCGTGATTTACCCGCCCTCACCGCCCCGAAATTCGACCCCGAAGGCAGCAGCCGCGCCGTCGATGCGCGCGTGCAAGATTTGCTGCAAGCGGCGCTGTCGGTCTACCGCGTTGACGAAGCGCTGCTGACCGAACTCCAGCCGGACGTGATCGTCACGCAGGCGCAGTGTGAGATTTGCGCGGTCAGTTTGGCGGATGTCGAACAGGCTGTTGCCGCCTGCCTGACCACCCCGGCGCAGATCGTCTCGCTGGAACCGATGACTTTCGCCGATGTGTTGGCCGATGTGCAGCGCGTGGCGACGGCGTTGGGTGTGCCCGAACGCGGTGAGGCCGAAGCGCTGCGCCTGCAAAAGCGCGTCGATGACATCGCCACACGCGCCGATCATGTGCCCGCGTACCCGACGGTCGCCACCATCGAATGGATCGACCCGCTGATGGCGGCGGGCAACTGGGTGCCGGAGCTGATCGGCAAAGCGGGCGGGATCAATCTGTTTGGCGCGGCGGGGCAGCACTCCCCCTGGATGACCTGGGATGATGTGTGGGCCGCCGACCCCGACCGGATCATTGTGATGCCGTGCGGCTACGACATCGAGACGGCGCGCGCGAATATGGCCGCGCTGACGGTGCTGCCCGGCTGGGAGTCGTTGCGGGCGGTGCGCGAAGGCCACGTCTATCTGACGGACGGCAATGCTTACTTCAACCGACCGGGGCCGCGCCTGAGCGAGTCGCTGGAGATCCTCGCCGAAATCCTGCACCCAGAGGCGTTCCACTTCGAGCACGAAGGATCGGGCTGGGTGCGCTTTTAGCGAACTCAGCCGCCTGATCGCCGCGCCAAGCCACCATTCGCCCCGATCAGCAGGGGAGCGTCGGGGGGAATGGTGATCCTGATGCTGTTGGTCAATCGATTTGATTGTGTTTTGGCCCGCATCCCCCTGCCCCTGCTCCCGAAGCCACCGGCGACCGCTGACGCTGGGAGCAGGGGC
>JAADYY010000562.1 GCA_010092805.1 Chloroflexota bacterium
GATCTGGCGACGCTCCTGACGCTGACGATCTTCGCGCTGATGTTCTGGTTCATCCCGGTGTTGAGCGAACAATCCAACGCGCGCTTTGAGCAATTGGCGCGCCCGCAGCAGCGCGGCGTGACCCGCGCCGGCTTCCTGGTTGTGCTGTTGGTGCTGCTGATCGCACCGATTTTCATGGATCTCAACATCACCAACATCCTCAACTCGATTGGGCTGTTCATCCTCCTGGGGATCGGGCTGAACATCGTCGTCGGGTATGCCGGGCTGCTCGACCTCGGTTATGTCGCGTTTTACGCCATTGGCGCGTATGCCGTCGGCATCTTGACGACGCCAAGCCTGCTGACTTGCGGCGGCATCCCGCCGGACGAGATCACACTGGAGACGGTCGATCAGCTTTGCACCGGGATGCTGACGTTCTGGGAGGCGTGGCCGCTGGCCGTGGCCATTACGGCCTTCTCCGGGGTGCTGTTGGGGATTCCCGTGCTGCGGCTGCGCGGCGATTACTTCGCCATCGTCACACTGGGCTTCGGCGAGATCATCCGCCTGTTGGTGCGCTTCGATGATTTCAAGGATCTGTTTGGCGCGGCGCAGGGGATTTCAAACATCCCCAGCCCGGTGCTAGATTTGACATTCATCAACCCGAGTTGGTTTTTCGAATTCAACAACGCCTACGGCATCTACTACCTTGTGATTGGCGGGGTGCTGCTGGCGACGCTGCTGTCAATGCGGTTGGCGAATTCGCGCTTGGGCCGCGCCTGGTTCGCCATGCGCGCCGATCAGGATGTGGCGCAGGCGATGGGCATCGGTATCGTGCGTATCAAGCTGACCGCCTTTGCGATCAGCGCGGCGTTCGCCGGGTTGGGCGGCGCGATTGCCGGGGTGCGCTTGTTCGGCGTCTCGCCAGATACATTCGTCTTGCAGGTATCGATCAACGTGCTGAGCTTGATCATCATCGGCGGTTTGGGGTCGATACCGGGCGCATTTGTCGGCGCGATTGTGCTGGTGGGGATGCCAGAAGTGCTGCGCGAATTGGCCGATTACCGCTTGCTGGCGTTCGGCGTGCTGCTGGTGCTGACCATGCTGATGCGTCCACAGGGCTTGATCCCGCCGCCAGTGCGCCGCCTGACGGAAGTCGCCGAGGAACGACAGGAAGCTGAGCGATCACGCGAGCGAGCGAGAGTGGAAGAAGGGGCACTACCATGAGCGAGTATCTGCTAGACGGGCGCGGGATCGTCAAGCGGTTCGGGGGGTTGACGGCGGTGCGCCAAGTCGATTTACGCATCCCACCGCACACCATCGCCAGCTTGATCGGCCCGAATGGCGCGGGCAAAACGACATTTTTCAATTGCATCACGGGGTTCTATGTCCCGGAAGAAGGCGAAATCAACTTTGCTGGGCGCTCGATCAAGGGCCTGTCATCTGACAAGATCATGCAGCGTGGCATCGCCCGGACGTATCAAAACATCCGTCTGTTTCACGGCATGACGACGCTGGAAAACATCTTGGTGGGGATGCATACCCGGTTGAAGTCAACCGTCGCGGGCGCGGTGCTGCGTACCCCGGCAACACGCAGGGAGGAGCACCGTGCGCTCGATAGCGCGCTAGAAATGCTCGATTTCGTGGGGCTGACCGGCAGCGGCGATACGCTCTCAGAGAATCTGTCGTATGGGTTGCAGCGTCGCTTGGAGATCGGGCGCGCCCTGGCATCTGAACCCAAGCTGCTGCTGCTCGATGAGCCGACCGCCGGCATGAACCCGCAGGAAACCGAGGCGATGATGCATTTTATTCGGCGGCTGCGCGACGAACGCGGCTTGACGATCTTCCTGATCGAGCATGATATGAAAGTTGTGATGAGCATCTCAGATCAGGTGAGCGTGATGGATTACGGCCAGAAGATCGCGGAGGGCACCCCGGCGGAAGTCCAGCGCGACCCTGCCGTGATCGAGGCGTACCTGGGCACCACGCTCGATGACGCAGATGAACCGTCGGCTGGCGCGAATGGTGCAGGGCCGAATGCGAAGTCCGAAGATGCGGAGGTCAAAGCGTGAACCTGCTGGAAGTTCAGGACATCCAGACTTTTTACGGCAACATTCAAGCGCTGAAGGGTGTCTCGCTCACCGTTGAGGAGGGCGAGATCGTCACGCTGATTGGCGGGAACGGCGCGGGCAAGACCACGACGCTGAACACCATCAGCGGGATCACCCCGGCGCGGTCGGGCAACGTGCTGCTCAACGGCGAAGACATCACCCGGCTGCGCGCCAACGAAATCGTCAAGCGCGGTGTGGTGCAATCGCCGGAGGGACGTAAAATCTTCACGCGGCTGACAGTGCGCGAAAACCTGGAGATGGGCGCGTTCGCCCGCAGCGACAGCGCCGGCATTGAGCGGGATATGGCCTTTGTGTTTGAGCGCTTTCCACGCCTCAAGGAACGGCTGAAGCAGTTCGGCGGCACGCTCTCTGGCGGGGAACAGCAGATGCTAGCGATTGGCCGGGCGATGATGTCGCGCCCACGCATTTTGCTGCTCGACGAGCCGTCGATGGGGTTAGCGCCGCTGCTGGTGCAGGAGATCTTCGACGTGATCACGTATCTCAATTCCGAGGCGAAGACAACGATTCTGCTGGTGGAGCAAAACGCGCTGATGGCGCTGGGGATCGCTAACCGGGGCTATGTGCTGCAATCGGGGTATGTGACCCACGCAGATGATGCCGAGACGTTGCGCAACGACGAGAAGATTATTGAGGCGTATCTCGGCGGATAGCGTCAGGCTACCCGCCGAGCGCGTCGTTTGTCCGGGGTTACTCGTTGCCGCCGCCGCCCATCAGTTGCAGCAGGAACAGGAAGATGTTGATGAAGTCCAGGTAGAGCATCAGCGCGCCGAAGATCGACAGGCGCGCGACCATCGTGCCATCACCCTGGATTTCCGGCGAAGCGGCCATCCGCTTGATGTTCTGCGTGTCGTAGGCGGTGAGGCCCATGAACAGGATCACGCCGACGATGCTGATGATGAATGTCAGCGCGCCGCCAGCCAGCAGCACATTCACCAGCGAGGCGACGATCAGGCCGATGAGGCCGAAGAAGAACAGGTTGCGGAAACGGGTCAGGTCAACATCGGTGGTGAAGCCGACGACCGACATGATGCCGAACAGGATCGACGTGGTGCCGAAGGCGATGGCGATCTCACCGATGTCGAAGAACAGGAAGATCAGTGAGAGCGAAAAGCCCATCGTCGCCGCGTAGATCATGTACAGCCCGGCGGCCAGCCCCGGCGACACACGCTGAATCCCCCAGCTCAGACCGATCACCAGGCCGAGCTGCAAGAAAATCGATCCGAACACGATCAGCGGCTGCGTGCGCAGTTCAAGCAGCGACGGGGTATTGACGGTGATGAACGCGACGAGGGCCGTCGTCAGCAGGCCAACGAACATCCACACATAAACCCACTTGAGCAGCGGCTGAACATCGGCGTAAGTCTGGGTTGTCGGAATCGGACGGGTGCGATCCAGTAGATTGCTGTAAGCCACGAATTGATCTCCTCAGGTCAGTTTTTTGCTGATACGCTTCATTTTTAAGACGTGTTGAAAATCATAATAGCACACATTTGAAGAGAGTACCCCCAATTTTTTGGGGGATTGTTTCGGAGATCTGAGCATGAGGTGGATAGCAGCGCCCGGCTGACACTGCTATCCGGTCTATCTGCGCTCAAGCAGCGGCTGCGGCGGGATCACCCCAGGGCGTTCAGCCCGGCGAACATCCGCTGCACCGCGCCTTCGGTTTTTTCCGGCGGCAGCGCATACGAGAAGCGAATCCAGTTGGCCCCCGCCTGCGAGAAATACGCGCCCGGCACAACCGCCACACCATGATTTTCGCCGAGGTACTTCAGCAGTTCCACCGAGTCTGCGAGTCCGCC
>JAADYY010000563.1 GCA_010092805.1 Chloroflexota bacterium
CAAGCACATGCTTGAGCAGACTCGTCGGTCTCGCGATAGCAAGCGGTAAGCACCTCACAAAATCTCACCACGTTCCATAACATCCCCATACTGCCTCATGCTGTAGAACAAATTTGATGCGATTGCCCTCCCCGTGCCAGGGTGAGATTGGATCGATCCCCCCAGACGAATTACAATAGGTACATTAAATAGTTGCCGGTCAAGTTGATCGAGTTCGAAAATGACCTTTACCACGCCGCTGGCGCTGCTGTTGCTCCTCCTCCTCCCCATCATCATCTATCTGGGCTGGCCGCGGTTGGCGTTTCGCCGCCGCCGTGACATCGCCAGTCTGATTCTGCGCACGCTGATCGTCCTGCTGCTGATCCTGGCGCTGGCCGGGACGCTGGCCGTGCAGGCCGCCGATAAGCTGGCCGTCGTCTTCCTCGTTGATGTCTCTGACAGCCTGGGGCCACAAACGCAGGCCGACCAGCTCACCTATATCCGCGACGCCCTGAACACGATGGGGCCAGATGACGAGGCCGCGATTGTCGTGTTTGGCGGCAATGCCCTCGTCGAACGCCCGATGAACAATGTCCGCGAGGTGACACCCTTCCGCTCGACGCCCAACACGGGCAACACCGACCTGGAAGAAGCCATTGGCCTGGGCCTGGCGCTGTTCCCGGCAGATGCCGCCCGGCGGATAGTCATCCTCAGCGATGGGCGGCAGACCGTCGGTGACGCCAACGCCGCTGCCCGCCGCGCCGCCGCCACCGGCGTCGAGATCAGTTATGTGACGTTTGCGCGCCAGCCGGGGCCAGAAGTCCTCTTGGCTGATGTGCAGGTGCCGGGCGCGGTGGGGGCCGGGCAGAGCTTCGACCTGAGCCTGACGGTCGAAGCGGACGAAGCCACCCCCGCCACGATCACCGTGCTCGCTTCGGGCCAGATCGTCCATCAGGAGTCGGTCGATCTGCGTGCCGGGACGAACCGCTACGCGCTGCCGCTGCAAGCCGGGAACACCGGGTTCCGTGATTTTCAGGTGCGCGTTGACCCGGAAGGCGCGGACAGCTTCTACCAGAACAACGAACTCTCCGCGTTCAGCCGGGTGGTGGGGCCGCCGCGCGTGCTGCTCGTCGCCACCGACCCCAGCGAGGCCAGCTTCATCGCCGAGGCGCTGAGCGAACTCGATCTCATCATCGATCAGATTGAGCCGAGCGATCTGCCGCTGGGGTTGGCCGCGCTCGAACCGTATCAGAGCGTGATCCTCACCAATGTGTCGGCGACCGAACTCTCAACGCGGCGCATGGAGCTGCTGCAAACTTACGTCCGCGACCTGGGCGGCGGCTTGATCGTCAGCGGCGGGCCGGATACGTTCGGGCCGGGCGGCTACTTCCAGACCCCGCTCGAAGAGACGCTGCCCATCGAGATGCAGTTGCGCGATCAGCAGCGTATCCCGCAGTTGACCATCGCCTACGTCATCGATCAGTCGGGGAGTATGGGCGCTGCCGCCGCCGATGGCAGCGTGGCGATTGAGCTGGCCAAAGAGGCGATCATCCGCTCGATTGACTTCCTCCAGCCGACAGATCGCGCGGGCGTAGCGTCGTTCGACACGGCGGGTACGTGGCTGGCGCAGGTGCAGCCCGTGCGCAACCGGCTGCTGCTGCAAGATCTGGTGGCGCGGTTGGCGGCGGGCGGCGGCACCGACATTCTGGCCGGGATGAACCTGGCCGCGCAGACGTTACGCACCGATCCCTCGCCGCGCAAGCACATCATTCTGCTCACCGACGGCGGCGCGAACCCCGCCGGGCTGGTCGAACTGTCCGAAGAACTGTTCAACGATCACGACGTGACCACCTCCGTGATCGCCATCGGCGCGGGTGCGGCAGATTTCCTCGGTGATATGGCGACGGCGGGCGGCGGCCAGTATCACGCCGTCGATACCGCCGCACGCATCCCGACGATCTTCACGACCGAGACCGTGCTGGCGACCCGCTCCTACATCATCGAAGAAGAATTTGTGCCCACGCTCTCCGGCCTCAGCCCGATCATGAACGGGATCAACGCCGCGCCGCCGCTGCTGGGCTACGTCGCCGCGACGGCCAAGCAAACCGCTCAGGTGATTCTGCGCGGGCCGGAGCCATTCAGCGATCCGCTGCTGGTGCAGTGGCAGTACGGGCTGGGCCGCGCCGTCGCCTTCACCTCAGATGCAACCGGGCGCTGGGCGGCCAACTGGGTCGCGTGGGACGATTTCGCCCGCTTCTGGAGCCAGGCCGTCCGCTGGACGATCACCGAGGGCGCGGATGCCAACCTCGAAGCGCGCGTGATCATGGAGGGTGAACAGGCGCGGCTGGTCGTCGATGCCCGCGACAACGCCGGGGCGTTCCTCAATGGGCTGGAATTGCAATCGTCACTCGTCGATCCTGATCTGAACAGCGAATTGGTGCCCTTGCAGCAGGTCGCGCCGGGCCGCTACGAGACCACCTTCACGCCGGATGCCGAGGGCGCGTACTTCCTGCGGATTGTGGGCGCGGGCGGCGACGGTGAAAATCCGCTGTCTGTCAGCCAGACGGCGGGCTGGGTGATGAGCTATTCGCCGGAATACAGCTTGCGCGGCCAGGGCGCGGATACCGATCTGCTGGCCGAAATTGCGGAACTCACCAACGGGCAGGCGCTCAACGTAGACGCGCCGGAAGCCGTCTTCGAGCACAATCTCGTCGCGCAGGCCGCGCTCGCGCCGCTGTGGCCGCAGCTCTTGATCCTGGCGCTGCTGCTGCTGCCGGTTGATATTGCGGTGCGGCGGCTGCTGGTCACGCGCAGCGATTTGCGGCGGCTGCGGGCGGCGGTCTTCCAGCGCGGCGGCGCGGTGGTCGATACGTCATCGGAGCGCATTTCGTCGCTGATGGGGGCGAAGGCCCGCGCCCAGCAGACGACCGAGACTCCCGCAGCCTCCCCGACCGGGACGGCGGCTGCGCTGCGCCGGCGGCGCGAAGAATTGCGCAGCGAACCCGCGGCGGAACCGCCGCGCCCAACCGGATCAAGCGCGCCGCCGGAGCCAAGCTACCGTCCGCGCAGCGGAGCAAGCCCGTCCACCACACGCACGACATCTGGTTCGGGGGGCAATCTGGCCGGGCGCTTGCTGGAAAAGCGCCGCCCCGATGATGACGATTCGAGCGAGTAACCTGCCATGACTCAGTTTTACATTGTCGATGTCTTCGCCGAGCGCAAGTACGCCGGGAATCAGTTGGCGGTGTTTCGGGACGCCGCCGATCTCTCGACCGAGCTGATGCAAACCATCGCGCTGGAGATGGGCTTTTCCGAGACCACGTTCATCCTCAGCGACGATGAGCGCGACGGCGGCTATGATGTGCGCATCTTCACAATTAATGAGGAACTGCCGTTCGCCGGGCACCCCACGCTCGGCACGGCGTACATCATCCGCCACGAGATCCAGCCCACCCCGGCGGATCGCGTGGTGCTCAATCTCGGCGTCGGGCCGATCCCCGTCACGTTTCGCGATGATAGTGTGCTGTGGATGCAGCAGAAGCCGCCAGAGTTCGGCCCCACCCACCCCGCCGATCTGCTGCTGCCGATGCTGAGCCTGACCGCCGACGATCTCGACACGCGCTTCCCGATCCAGACCGTTTCGACCGGGATCCCTTTCATCATCGTGCCGATCAAGTCGCTCGAAGCGATGCAGCGGGCCGCCCTTGACCCGGCGGGCTATCGCGCGGTCGTCGAGGCGACGGGCATACAAGAGGTGCTGTTCTTCGCGCCCGAAACCGTCGATCCGGCCAACGCCATCAACGCGCGGATGTTCTTCTACGCGGGCGAAGACCCCGCGACCGGCAGCGCCAACGGCTGTCTGGCGGGGTATCTGGTGCGGCAGCGCTTCTTCGGCGGCGCTCAGATCGATCTCCACGTGGAGCAGGGCCTGGAGATCCGGCGTCCGTCGCGGCTGTATCTGCGGGCGGGCGCGCAAGCCGGCGGCACCATTGAAGTCAATGTGGGCGGCAAGGTGAGCCTGGTCGCACGCGGCGAATTTGTGTAGGCGGTCACCTTGCCGGCTGCTAACGGATCTCGATCACAGCGGCTGCGCATGTGTGCATTGGCCGCTTTTTTATCATCGATCACAACAACGGAATAGGACAACACATCATGAAACTCTTGGTGCTGGGCGGGACAGTGTTTGTGGGGCGGCATCTGGTGGCGACGGCGTTGGCGCGCGGCCATGAAGTGAGCCTGTTCAACCGCGGCCAGCGCAACCCGGATCTGTTCCCAGAGGCGGAGCATCTGCGCGGCGACCGTGACCCGAACGTCGGCGACGGGCTGCGCGCGCTGGCAGGTCGCCGCTGGGATGCGGCGGTGGATGTTTCCGGGTATCTGCCGCGACACGTCGGGGCGGCGGCGCAACTGCTCGCCGAGGCGGTCGATCATTACACCTTCGTCTCGACGATCTCGGTGTACAGCGCGCCGCCCCAACCCGGCATGGACGAATCCGCGCCGCTGCAAACCCTCGACGATCCTGCCGCTGAGGAAGTCACGGGCGAGCGCTACGGCGGCCTGAAGGTGCTGTGTGAGCAAGCCGTCAGCGCGGCGCTGCCCGAACGCCATCTGATCATCCGCCCAGGGATGATCGTCGGGCCGGACGACCCGACAGATCGCTTCCCGTACTGGGCGGCGCGCATCGCGCAGGGCGGCGCGGTGCTCGTGCCCGGCGCGCCCGACCGCCCGGTACAACTGATCGACACGCGCGATCTGGGTGCGTGGCTGCTGACGCTGGTTGAGCGCAAAGCGACTGGCACCTTCAACGCGACCGGCCCGGCCCAACCGCTCACCTGGGCGGATTGGATGACGACGATCAAGGCGGAGACGGGCAGCGACGCGACGTTTACGTATGTGCCGGACGCCTTCCTCGGCGAGCACGCAGTCAACGGGGGAGATCTGCCGTTCTGGGTGCCAGCGGAATTCGCCGACATCTTCGCGGTGAGCATCCAGCGCGCGCTCGCTACCGGGCTGACGCATCGCCCGCTGGCCGAAACGGTCCGTGATACGATTGCGTGGGATCAAGCGCGCCCGGCGGATACGGAGCGCCGCGCCGGGTGGTCACGCGAGCGCGAGGCCGAGGTGCTGGCCGCGTGGCATCAGCAATCCGGCGCGTGATCGCCAGTCAGTAGGGGAATCAAAAAAGGCACGATCCACGAAAGCCTGAAGATCGTGCCCTTCGGTTGAGTCTGCGTGTGGGCGCTTAACGCCCGTACTGGTACGCCATGGCGGGCGCGCCCGCACCCGACTTGACGGTCACGGCGTAGCCCTGACGCTGCACCCGCACACCCGGCAAATGCGCCGCCAACCCACGCACCGACGCTTCCAGCGCCCCGGTGCGGCTGAAATTCTCCACCGACGCCTGATCGCGCCAGAAGACGACCAGGTGCGCCGCTTCAGCGTCGTCGATCTGCTCGAGGAAGTACGCGCCCATAAAGCCGGGGCGGGTTTCCAGCACCGGCAGGTAGCGTGTTTCTATCAGTTCCCGCATCTGATCCATACAACCAAGTGGCACCCGAATAACGGTTGTTTGTGCGTACATAACGTTGCACCCCTCTAAATCAATATTCTTTGTACAAAATTCAATTTATCATGGATTTCTAACGTTTTCAAGTCATGATTCGTTTACTCTCGACAAATCTTGACAGAATGCATACACATACGCTCATGCTTTGCGGGTAAATGCGGGCGATAACCTTGCGCTACAGTTGCGCATTCATCAAGCCGCAAGCCTGTTTTGGTGAGATTCGCTGTGTTGTTGGTGTGTTTTGGCCGAATTTTGCTCATCGAATCATGCGTTTCTCAGCATTTTTCCACGCGCAGCGGCGCTGCCAGCAGTTGATCTGATCAATTTTCGCTTTACGGTCTGAAAAATCTCAACCGCCAACCCGATCCGAGATCGCTTGTGAGACATCCCCCCAAACACGCCGCCGGATCACGGGCGGAACTGCGTGTGCGCCCACGCCGTGAAGCGATCTTGCAGCTTGAGCCGCTGATACTTGCCCGTCGAGGTCACCGGGATGTCTGCCCCGAAAACGACGACCTTCGGCGCTTTCTCGAACGGCATCCGCGCGCGGCAGTGCGTCAGCACCGCGTCGGCGTCGAGCGCTGCACCGGCTTCCGGCACGATGTACGCGCCGACCTCCTCGCCGTAGTAGTCGTTCTGGAAGGCGACGGCCAGCCCCACCTTCACGCCGGGGATTTGCAGCAGCACCTCTTCAATGTCGAACGGGCTGAACTTGACCCCGCCCCGGTTGATCAGCTCTTTGAGCCGCCCGGTGATGAAGAAGAACTGCCGCCCCCGCGCATCGACCTCGTAAAACCCCTCGTCGCCGCTGCGAAACCAGCCAAACTTGAAGGTTTCGGCGTTGGCGTCCGGGCGCTTGAAGTAGTATTTCATCACATTGTGCCCCCGCGCGCAGATCTCGCCGCGCTCGCCCGGCCCCAGCATCTGCCCGGAACCGCTGGGATCGAAGATCGCCATTTCGTTGGGCAGGATCGGGCAGCCGATACTCGGATAGCCGTAACCGAGCAGCCAGCGCCGGTGATCCGCCCACGACAGATCGATGGGCAGGAAGCACGAGTAACACGTCGTCTCGCTGAGGCCGTAGCCGTGCAGAATTGGGATGCCGAAGCGATCCTCGAAGCTTTGCGCCAACGCCATCGCCAGCGTGCCCGCCCCACAGATGACATGGCGGAAGCGCCGCAGGTCGTGTTTGCCGACGGGCGCTCCGTCCGGGTCGTCACCGTAGATCGATTGGCCGGCGGCGGCGCGCTGATCGGCGTATTCGAGGCTGAATTGCAGCAGCGTGGGCACCACACTGACGATGTGAACGCCCTCCGCCGCGATCCGCGCCCAGAATTGGCGCGACGAATACGCGCGGTTGAGCACCACCGACCCGCCGACGAACAGCGGCGTGATCAGCGTGACGACGATGCCGTTGACGTGATGCAGCGGCAGCACACACATCAGCCGCTGGTTGCCCGTGATCGCCTGCCACGCCGCGATTCCCTGCGCGTCGGCCAGCAGGTTGGCCTGCGTCAGCACGACGCCTTTCGGCGCGCCGGTGGTGCCGCTCGTATACACCAGCAGCGCCTCATCAGTGAGGGTTGGGCGCTCGTCGGTGGACATGAAGGTGTTGGGGCGGTTGACGATCTCGGCGTTGAAGTGCAGATAGTTGTCGTCCCCTGGCGGATCACCGACGGCGACGATGCCGCGAATGTTCGGCGCGCCCAGATCGTCGGCCTCCGCGCCGTTGATGATCTGCGCGGCGCGGGCCAGATATTCGGTGCGCGCCAGGCACACGACGGCTTCGCTGTTGCGCAGAATGTAGGCCAACCGCTGGTCATCTTCGGCGACGTTGAGCGGCGCGACCACCGCCCCGATCAGCCAGCAGGCGCAGTAGAGGATCACTGTGTCGTGATGGTTGTAGCCGAGCGCGGCCACCCGGTCGCCAAGCCGCACACCCAGGTCGTCGTACAGGAAGCCCGCCGCTTGATGCACCAGCCCGTTGAACGCGGCATACGTGAAGGTGTGGCGCGCGCCGTCGCCGTCATAGTGGATGAGGAAGTCTTTTTCCGGCGTGACCGTCGCGTGCAGCGAGAGCAGGTGCCGCAGGTTGCGGAAGGGTACACGCGGCTGCTGCGGCGGGATGCCGTTGACCGTCTGCGCCGCGTGAATGTTGGCGACGGTCGCCGCGTCGAGGTCATGGGTCGTGTGCATACGTGTGGATCTCCATAAAATCTAATTTGATCCCATTATACACACCGCCGACACCGATGCTGTTGGTCAATCGATTTGATTGTGTTTTGGCCCGCATCCCCCTGCCCCTGCTCCC
>JAADYY010000099.1 GCA_010092805.1 Chloroflexota bacterium
CCCCTGCTCCCAGCGTCAGCGGTCGCCGGTGGCTTCGGGAGCAGGGGCCGGGGGATGCGGGCCAAAACACAATCAAATCGATTGACCAACAGCATCTGAGTCATATCGTACAACAGATCCCTTAAGGCGGCGTGATAATCTGCCATACCGCCCCTGCTGGCAGCAGTTGCAGCACGGTTTCGTCGGCGCTGCTGATATAAAGTGCGGTGCCGCCGTCAGATGTGGGCGCGGTTTGCACAAAGCCGCTGAAATTGAACTCTGGCTGCGTCCCCAACCCCAACCGACTGCGCACGATGTCATTCCCACGCCACACGAATCCCAGGCGGCGCACCGGCTGATAGAAGCCCGGTGGTGGCACGAAACTCGGCTCAAATTCTGGGTGGATCGCCGGGTCGTAGCGGTTCGGGATGGCCACCCATGCCGGGTCGGCACCGTCGTTGAATAATGAATAGACAGTGTTGGCATAGGGTGTGTAGCTGGCCCCGATACTTGCATCAATCGAATCGATGAAGCCGATGTAGATCATGCGCCCACGCTCGAACGGCGCTTCGATAATCTGCGTTTCAACGGCCTCAGCGATGGGGCACGCTTCGGGTGGGGGCACGAAGAACCACACAATTGGACAGGCCAACGGGATGATCAATTCAAATTCGGAGCGCTGCGTACCATCGCCGACCACCAGCAGAAATTCCAGATCGCCGCGGTCGCTGCGCCGCGTCGGGATCGATAGGCTGCCGTCCGGCGCGACGTTCCAGAGCTGGTTGCGGATGCCCCGTTCCAGCCGATAGATCACGGCGTTGGTGGTGCCGCGCGTTGACCAGTACAGATTCACCGGCTGGCCGGGTGTGGCGGCGGCCACATCGGTTGTGAAAAACTCGATGCGCGGTGCGTTGGGGTTCACGGGACGGGTGGCATCCACCGCAATGCCGAGCGGGGTGCGCGTGGGGCCGAACAGCGGCGTTGGCGAGGGGCCGCCCGTCGGCGACGGCGGGATCGGCGACGGCGGGATCGTGAGGGTGACGTTGGGCGGCAGCGTCGGTGACGGCGTGATTGTTGGTGTGGGGGTGACAGTCGGGCGTGGGGTCGGCACGACGGGCACCGCCGCCGCCACACACGCTCCGGTGAACAACGTCAGCAGCGCCGCCAGCAGCAGCCCAGCGAATCGGGTCGTCGGGTTCATCGGTTATCGTTCGTGACGATCAGCCAGCCGCGTTCGGCTGCGGCGTTTGCGCGGGCTGCGGGGTGCGTGGCCCCGCGTTGATCGTATCGTCCGGCCCGGCGTTGGCGTGCAAACGGCTCAGGTCGCCACGAATGAACAGCGTACAGCGCGCCATCCACCCGCGCTGCTCGCGGAAGAAGACCTCCACCCACATATCGAGGTCGGCCTGGAAATCTGGCCCGCAACCGCGGTCGGTGTCGAAGCCGTTGGTCCCCACAATGTCAATTGACCGGCCCGGACGCAGCACCCCGATCACGCGGTAGGCTGTCCCTGGCCCGCTGCGAATCGCGATGTGAAATTCGCCAGCGGTGCCGCCCACCCCAGAAAGGCTCGGCAGCGCGGTCGCCATTCCATCATCATCTAAGCTGGGCGCTTCCAGCGTCACTGGCCCGGTCGTGGGCCGAGCTGTCGGTTGGGATGTCGGGGTCTGCTGCGCGCTCACGGCGCTGAGCGCCGCCACCAGCATCAGCAGACAGCTTGTAATCCAAATCACATCGCGCGTGCGCATCAGGCCGCTCCTTGACACTGTTCACAAACGAATCGTACACCAGTGCAAGGATACAGCCATCTGCGGTTGACGACAAACGCGATCTGCGTGGCGGTCTAGACGCTCGCGCCGCTGCTGTGATGCGCCAGTACCTGATACATCAGCGTTTTGAGCAGCCGCCCCGCCGACCGCGCATCGGTGGCGATGCACGACTCGACCGCGACATCCGCTGGCGCAGCGATCAGCAGGGATAAGTCATCGAGCGGCCAGGCGTCCGGGTCGTCCTGGCGGCACGCGCCAACAATGGCGGGGGTATCGGTTTGGTGGCGGAAGACTTCCAGCACCGCGCGCGCTTCGTGGCACGTCTGCGGGCGGGTGCTGTCCACCAGCACGATCAACCCCTGTAGATAACCCGAATCTTTCAGCTCCCAGATGTAATCAAACCGATCCGGGCCGTGCGGCTCGAAGAAATAAATGGTGAGCGACGGATTCACCGCCAACTGCCACATCTGGGTCGCCGGGTCGAACTGCGCGCCCAGGCTGTGGATAAAGGTGGTCTTGCCGCATTGGTACGGGCCGGTCACCGCCAGCACCCAGTTGTCCGTATCGTGATGATTGGTGTTGGGCATCGCCTGCGTCTCCTTATGATTGGGCATGAGGGGCACTCATGCTTGCCCCAAGCAGCGTTTACGCATTTTACGACACGCCGCAATAATCGCTGTCACACTGTTGAATAATGTATAACCAACACAGTGATAGCTTTGTTAATGAGCGGTACGTTGTCACTATAGCACAGCCCAGGACTTTTATCCTATGACGTTCCCTTGATGCCCAACCGGATGATCGCGCCACATCAATACTTCATCCCGCATCACGCGGCAGCGCTGGCACCC